>NZ_BAABGT010000082.1:0-13566 GCF_039541715.1 Pseudonocardia xishanensis | reverse complement strand
GAGTCCTCCTCGCTGCGGTCGTCATCCACGCCCGCCTCAGTTAAGAGACACGCTCTAGGCGGGCGAGGCAGTTGCCGCGCCAGCGGGCGAGGTGACCGGCGTCGAGCATGACGTAGGGGAGATCGTCGTCCGGAGTGTCAGGCATGACGTCCGCCGCCGCGTCGAGGACCCGGAGGGCGCCGTCGCGGTCGCCGAGGTGGGCCAGGGCTTCGCCCTCGGCCGCGAGCAGCCAGGCAGCCAACGCCTGAGGGACTGAGGACGCTGCCTCAGCGCGCGCGGCCCCGATGAGCTGATGTGCCGCCGCGTGCTCGCCGGCGTCGATGAGGACGTAGGCCTGCTGCGCGCGGGCGTATCCCAGCTCGGCCGCGACGCCGGATTCCCGGGCCGCGGAGACGGCGGTCTCGTGGAGCTGCCAGGCCTCGTCGAGGCGGCCGTTGTCGAGGGCCTGCCAGCCGGCGAGGGCGGCGGCCTGGCTGAGCGCGTCGGCAGCGGACTCGCGGTGGGCGCCGGGCATGGCGTGGCGGAGGAGCGACTCGATCTGGTCGACGTGGGCGCGGGTCTGTCGGAAGATCGCGTCGCCGCCGAGTCGTCGGTCCATGAGGCGGATGGTGTGGGTCTGGTCGTGGAGGAGTCCGACGAGGCCGTCGTCGAGCCGGGTGAAGGTCGGGATCGCCTCGAGCTCGATGACCGGCGCCGGGGTCTCGACGATGAGGCCGAGCTCGAAGGGCGTCTTGCCGTACACCTCGCCGAGCAGCTCGGCGTACTGCTCGCTGATGCCCTTGTCCTGGTTCTCCCATGCCGCGATTCGGCGCTTCAGGCTGGCTGAGCTGGGCAATTCACGATTGTGAATTCGGGCGGCCTCGCGGAGGGCGTGAATGAGTCGCGCCTGGGTCCAGCCGCGCTCTCGTCGCGCTGCCGCAAGCCTGTTGCTCATCACGCCTCCTGATCTCCTCCAGCTACACGATGACGCTCTGAGCTGCAGAAATCAACCCTGATCCGGAGTGCGCGTCATCCCGTGTCACCCCGAGTCATCTGTCGCAACCTCTGTTCACAGGGAGACGCTCTGTCCACAGCACGAGGCAGAGCGACTGGATCGAAATCGTGACCGGCTCCTTACTGAGTTGGTCAGCTTGCACAGATGAGGTGGACATGTCTGGGACCAATTCAGGTGGGGCTCGTCCCCGCTTCTACAGCGTGGCGGAGGTCGCGCGGATCTTCGGGATGTCGCGGGTCACGGTCTACCGCGCCATTGCGGACAAGGAGTTCCCGGCCGTCAAGATCCGCGGCCGGCTGATCATCCCGGCCGCCGCGGTCGACGCCATGGCCGAGGCAGCCGTGACCGCCCAGGGCGTCGTCGACGCCGCCGCATTCACCGCTGAGGGGGCGTGATGGAAGCCGTCGGAGTTCTCATCTTCTTCTCGATCGTCGGCGCGTTCCTCTGCGCCAAGGCCCGCTTCCCGGGCGGGCGGTCGTGTTCTCGCTCGTGGCGCTCGTCCTGTTCGTCGCGACTCCCGCGGGCTCTGGTCTGCCGGGTGCCGTCGCGACATTCATGTCGACGCTCAACGACACCACCACGCCGGTCCTCACCGACACGACCCAGGCGGGTCAGGGATGAGCGCCGACTGGAGAGCCCGGGCTGCTTGTGTCGGCGAGGACCCGGAGCTCTTCTTCCCGGTCGTCGAGGAGGGTCCGCTGTGCGAGGACCAGGTCGCCGCGGCGAAGGCCGTGTGTGGGCGGTGCGCGGTGCGGGATGCCTGCCTGGAGTGGTCGACGACCCACATCCACGTCGGCATCGCCGGCGGGCTGACGGCGGAGGAGCGTCGCGCGGCGCGGGCGGAGTCGCTCGCGCCGCGGCCGGGCCGGATCCGGCAGCCGTCGCCGCGGGAGGACATCCGCGCGGCCGGGCTCGCGCTGCTCAAGCGGGGCGAGTCGAACCAGGACGTCGCGGTGCGCTGCGGGGTCACGGACCGGACCGTCGAGCGGTGGCGGGCGGCGATCTCGGCATGACGCACGCAGCACTCGCTTTCACAACAACGACCACAGGAGGAGCGCGATGACCGCGGCGCGAGAGCAGATCCACCGTCTTGCCGAGCGGCTCGCCGTCGAGGAGTACGGCGGCGAGATCGTCGTCGAGCCGATCCCCGGCTACCAGATGCTGACCCGACGACGTCTGGTGGACCCATTGCCGGGGGTACGCGCGGCACGGACACTGGCGAACGCCGCGCGCGGGCTGCTCGTCGAGCAGGCCAGGGACGCCCGCGCCGCGGGTCGCTCGTGGGACGAGATCGGCGAGGCACTCGGGCTCCCGAACGGGGCCGCAGACGAGGTGCGAGCCGAAGTGGCGTTCGCCGAGGTCGTGGAGGGTCGCCGCGCGGAGCCTGCCTGGCGGTCGTTCGAGGCTCCATCGACGTACTGGCGCTGTGGGTGCTGCGGCGAGCTGGTCACCGACTACGGGACCGGCAGCAGTTCACACCCCGACGACCAGGAGACCGGGCACGGCGAGACGTGCGCCCGGCATGGCGCCTCGCTCACGAAGTGGCGCACTGACACGGGATGGAGCGACTGATGGCCGGCATCGATGTCCTGCTCACTCCGACCCCGCTGATCCTGCTGGGGCTGGTGGTCGCGGCGGTGATCGCGTGGGCTCGTCGGGCCCGTGGGATCGCGGTCGGGCTGCTGGTCATGGCGGTGTTCCCGCTGGTGACGATTGTGCGGGCGGTGTCGTGGCCGGCTCTGGTCGCGATCGTCGTGGTCGGGCTGCTGGTGGTACGGCATCGGTGGACGCGGTCGTCGTCGACGGTGTCGCGGTGGGGCGCACGGTCGCGCCGCAAGTCTGGCGTGGCCTCGACGGCCGATGTGTTCCGGTTCGCCGGGTCCGGCGCGATGCTGCGCAAGGCGGGCACGGTCCGTCCCTCGCTGGAAGGCGCGACGCGGCGCGAACTGCTCGCGTTGCCGGTGACCGACGTGGCGGTGCGGCTGTGCCGGTCGGGATCGCAGTGGGTGTGGTCGTCGGTCGAGGACGTCGTGGTGTCGGTCGGCGGCCCGCGATCGGGGAAGTCCGGGTGGCTCGCCGGCCAGATCATCGACGCCCCCGGCGCCGTCCTGGCCACGAGCACCCGGCTGGACCTCCGTGACCTCTGCACTCCGTATCGCGAGGAGAAGGGACCGGTCTTCACCTTCAACCCGTCCGGCCTGGGCGGTGTCGCATCGTCGATCACCTTCGACCCGCTGACCGGTTGTGAGGACCCTGTCGCTGCGGCTGAGCGGGCGGCGGACCTGCTCGCCGCGGTGTCGTCGCGAGGGCGCGGGGGAGACCGGGAGTATTGGGAGCTGCAGGGCCGACGAGTGCTCGAGGCGCTGCTGCACGCCGCGGCGCTCGGGCACCGGTCGATGCGCGAGGTGCTGGACTGGACCGCGAACCCGGAGACCGCGCACAAGGAGGTCACGGGGCTGCTGCGGCGCTCGCCGGAGCCGGCGTTCCGGGTCTCGTTCGAGCAGTTCGTCGGCACCAACGACCGCACCCGGACGTCGATCACCTCGACCATCATGCCGACGCTCAGCTGGCTGACGTCCGCATCGGCCCGTGAAGCGGCAGGCCTCGGACCGGAGGGCGCGCGACCGCTCGAGGTCGCGGATCTGCTCACGACTCGGGGGACGGTGTTCCTGCTCGGCGGCGAGGAGTCGCATGCCGCTCCGCTGGTCACCGCCCTGACCGGTTACGTCGCCCGGGAGGCACGGCGGATCGCCGCGACGAGGCCGGGCGGCCGGTTGGACCCGGGGCTGCGCCTCGCGCTCGACGAGGCCGCGTTGATCTGCCCGGTCCCGCTCGAGGCGTGGACCGCGGACATGGGCGGGCGCGGGGTGACGATCCTGATCGTCGTCCAGTCGAGGGCGCAGCTGCTGGCCCGCTACGGCGAGCACGGCGCGGCGACGATCCTGAACAACGCCGGTGCGGTGATGGTGTTCGGCGGCACCCGAGACCGGGAGGACCTGCAGTTCTGGTCGACGCTCACCGGCGAGCGCGACGAGCCCGCGGACACCCTGGATCCGCGTGGTCGGACGGTGACGCGCGCGACCCGTAAGACACCCGTGCTCGCGCCTGCTCAGATCGCGAACCTGCCGACCGGGAAGGTGCTGGTGATCCGGCGCGGGATCGCGCCGGTCGTCGGGCGCGCGCAGATGGCGTGGCGGCGGCGAGACGTCCGCTGGACCCGATACAGCAGACGCCGTCCGCGCACGGCCGGTCGGATCGTCGGGCTGGCCGCGCGGCTCCCACCGGCCCGTCTCGCCCTGGCTCGCCTCGTGCCGGGCTGGCCCGGCCCCGCGTTCACCCGCCCCGCGACCCACAGGCTCCCCGCCGACGCCTTCGTCGTCGACGGCCAGGTGGTCGACATCCGAGAGGAGGCATGACCATGGAACCGCTGACCCGCGCCGAGGCTGTCGACCAGCTCGTCACCGAGACCGGGCGCGCGCCCGAGGTCGCCGAGGCGATGGTCCGTGACTACCTCGCCGAGACGAGCGACCGGCTCGGCTACTCGGTCCACCGGTGGGGGCTCGACTCCGAAGACGTGGCTGAGATCCGCCGCGACTACGAGTGGGTCGACTACGAGCGCGGCGAGACGCCGGCCAAAGCCCGCGATCGAGCCGCGGAGTACGCCGCGGACTGGGGCGACATCGCGTCCGTCTCGGATCCGTCCGAGAGCCCTGGATATGCCGCGCACGCCGACCGGCAAGCGTCGAGGTGGGTAGCCCGTGCTCAGACCTTCGAGCCGGTCGACGATCTCGAACGCGCTCGGCATGCCGTCGCCGCTGCTCATGGTCCCGATCCGGTGTACCAGGCAGCCGACGCGGACATCGCCGAGGCCGACGGGTGGTCGTCGTGATCCCGCCGGACGCCATCGCTGGCCTGGCGCGCGAGGTCGAGGGTCTGCGCCGCGAGGTCGGCGCGCTGCGCGGGTTCCCGGTGCGCGTCGACGAACTGTCCCGTCTGCTCGCAGACCTGGCAGAGACGGTGACCGCTCTCCGCGCGCGGGCGGCGAAGCCGACGCCGTCGTGGTTGATGGCGCCCGTCGACGAGTCCGAGGTTCGTGCCCATCTCGACGATCTCGTGGCCTGGCTCGGCGCGGTCTACCTGCGCTACGGCGACTCGACGCAAGGGTTCCCGGACTGCTGGTGCTGGCACCCCGACGTCGTCGAGGAGCTGCTGTGGCTGATGCACGCCTGGTCGGCCGCCTACCAGGGCGACGGGGCGTCGGTGGCGCTGGCGGGGGACTGGCACGAGCGACTGCGCCCGGGGGTCGTGCGGCGGATCAACAAGTACGCCGGGCTGTGCTCGCGGGACAACCACCGAGCTCGACCGGGCTGGACGACGGTGGACAGCCAGGCACCCGACGTCCCGAACGCCGACGTGGTCGAGGACATCGCCAGGTGGTGGGGAGGCGACCGGGATGGTGCGGCGCCAGAACCGGCGGCGTCGACCGAGGCGTCGACTATCCGCCGCACGCTGGACGGTCGGTCGTGACCGCGCGGGCGATCTGGCTGCCCGGCCTCGCCGTCGCCGTCGGGGCTGCCGCGGCCACCGCGCACGGGCTCTATGAGGTGGCGGTCGCCTCCCGCGTCCCGGCCGGGATCGCGTGGCTCTACCCGCTCATAACGGACGGGCTCGCGCTGGTCGCCTATGCGGCCACGGCGCGGCTGACCGGATCGGCGGCCCGGTACGCGTGGGCGGTCGTGGTAGTGGCGGCCGGACTGTCCGGGTTGGCACAGGCGGTGTACCTCGCCGCTGAACAGGGGCTTGAAGCGAGCCCGGCCGTACGGTTCGGCATCGGCGCCTGGCCCGCTGTCGCGGCGGCGGTGGTGGCACACCTGCTGTACCTGCTGACCGATGACACGGTTGTACAGCGGCCCGCTGAACAGCCCGTTGTAAAGGCCGAGCTTGTACAGCCACCTGCCGTCGAGCTGGACCCGCCGGAACCGGCACGGCCGGTCGAGTCGCCGCAGCGCGACCGCGCCCGCACCCGGGCGCGCGCCCACGCGGCCGAGCACGGCCGCCTCCCGACCGTCTCCGAGCTCCAAGACCTCGCCGGAGTCTCCCGAGGCACCGCAGCCAAGGCCCTCAAAGCCCTCCGCGACCAGCCCACAGCACTCCACCTCGTCCCAGCACGACACGACGACGAAGGCACCCACTCATGATCCAGACCAGCGCTAAGAACCAGACGAAACGACCAAGATCAACGCGAGCACACCAAGGCATCACGATCCGACGGGCGGCCTTCGGCCGGTGGGTGCCGTGCTGAGCATCGCCGTCGGCTACAGCCCCGACTACCTGTTGAAGGCGGTCGCGACGGGTCGCGAGAACTACTACACCGGCGCCGTGGCCGAGGGCGAGCCGCCGGGGCGCTGGTGGGGGCGGGGAGCCGAGCAGCTCGGTCTGCAGGGCCTCGTCGAGGCCCGGGACATGAAGGCCGTCTACGAGCGGTTCCTCGACCCGCGGCACGAGGCGTTCACCGACGAGTCCCGCTGGGACGAGATCCCGACACTGGGGCACAGCGGCCGCAAGTACAGCTCGGAGGACACGCTGTACGCGGCTGCGTTGACACGCGAGCCGCACGCCGACGCTGAACGGCGCGCTGAACTCCGGGTCGAGGCGGGCAAGCTGGCGCGGCGGAACGTGGCGTTCCTGGACGTCACGTTCAGCGTTCAGAAGTCCGTGACACTGCTGCACACGGCGTTCGAGGCTGAACAGGTCAAGGCCGCCGCGGCGGGTGACACGGAGTCGGCTGCGGGGTGGGACCGCTACCGGCAGGCGGTGGAGGACGCGATCTGGGCGGGCAACAACGCCGGCCTCGCGTACCTCTCGGACAAGTCCGGGTTCTCGCGCGTCGGGCACCACGGCGGCGCGGCCGGGCGCTACGTCGTCGCCCACGACTGGGTCGTCGCCTCCTTCTTCCAGCACGACTCCCGCGACCACGACCCGCAGCTGCACATCCACAACGCGGTCCTCAACCGCGTCGAGTCACCGGGCGGAAAATGGCGCACGCTGGACTCGCGCGGGATGCACAAGTGGCGCGCGGGTGCGGCGGCGGTCGCGGAGCGGACCACGGAGGAGCGCCTGAGCCACGGACTCGGGCTATCGCTAGCGATGCGGCCGGACGGGAAGGCACGGGAGATCGTCGGCGTCGCACCCGAGGCGATGGCGCTGGTCTCTTCGCGGCGCCACGCGGTCACCGCGAAGGCCGAGGAGCTGATCGCGGACTTCGAGGCCCGTTTCGGCCGGACCCCGAACGGCCTGGAGCGCGACCGGCTGTCCCGGCAGGCCACCTTCGCGACCAGGCAGGCAAAGACCTACGACGGCGAGGCCCGTGCGCAGCTGCTCGACCGGGTGGATGCCCAGCTGCGCTCGGAGGTCGCCGACGGCCTCGCCGGTGTCGCCCGAGCGGCGCTCGACGCGCGCCCCGCCTCGCGGAGCGCTCAGTCCTGGTCGCCGCAGGCGGTGATCGAGACGGCGCTGGCGGACGTCCAGACGAAGCGGGCGACCTGGACCCGCTCGGACCTCACACGAGCGATCAACGCCGCACTCCCGGACCACCTCGGAACACCCGCCGGGACCGACATCGCGTCGCTGCTCGACCAACTCGCCGACGAGGCCCTGCAGCACGCCGTCGCCCTCGACAGCGACCGTCCCGGGCAGGCGGCGCTGCCCGCCGAGCTGCGCCTCGCCAACGGCGACTCCGCCTACCAGGCCCCGGGTGGTCGGCTGTACTCCACGCCCGACCAGCTCAAGATCGAGCGGATCCTGGTCGCCTCGACCACCGAGCGCGACGCCGCCGCGCTGCACCCGCGCCAGGCCCAGCGGTTCCTCGACGGCCTGCGCGAGTCTGGCATCTCCCTCGGCCCCGACCAGGCGGCTGCGGTCCGTGGAGTCCTGACGTCCGGCGCCCGCGTTGAGTCGCTGATCGGGCCGGCCGGGACGGGCAAGTCGTTCGTCGTCGGCGCGCTGGCCCGCGCCTGGGCCGATCCCGAGCTCCACGACGATCCCGCCGAACGCCGGGTGTTCGGGCTGGCCACCTCCCAGGTCGCCACCGATGTCCTCGCTGCCGAAGGGCTGACCACGCGCAACGTCGCCCGATGGCTCGCTACCCAGGAGCGGCTCGCCGCCGAGGTGCGCGACGACGACCGGTCCTGGCGGCTGCGGGCCGGGGACCTCGTCGTGGTCGATGAGTCCGCGATGACCGACACCCCCGCCCTCGCCGCGATCTACCGCTATGTCGATGCCGCTGGCGCCAAGCTGCTGTTGGTCGGGGACCACAAGCAGCTCGCCGCGGTCGGTGCGGGCGGCGGGATGGACCTCATCTCGGCCTCCGGAGCTCGCTACGAGCTCGCGGACGCCCGCCGCTTCACCCACGACTGGGAACGCGGCGCATCCCTGCGGCTGCGCAACGGCGACGAGACCGTGCTCCGCGACTACCACCGCCACGGACGGCTGCTCGACTCCGGCACCCTCGGCCATGCCGAGACCACCGCCGCGCAGGCCTGGCTCGCCGACACCCTCGCAGGCAAGCAGTCCCTCCTGGTCGTCGACACCAACGAGCAGGTCGCCACGCTCTCCGCCTCGCTGCGCGCGGAACTGGTGCGGCTCGGTCGCGTCGCGGAGCGCGGCGTTCCGCTCGGCCTGCAGGGCACATTCGCCGGGGTCGGTGACCTGGTCGAGGCCCGCGCGAACGGCTGGCACCTCGCAGGCGTGGAAGGCAACCGGCGGGGCCCGATCAACCGGGAGACCTACTCCGTCACCGCCGTGCGCGAGGACGGTGGGCTCGAGGTCGCCGCCGGGGACGACCGCATGGTACTGCCCGCCGACTACGTGGCCGACAACATGGCGCTGGCCTACGCCTCCACCGTCCACTCCGCGCAAGGCCGCACAGTCGACACCAGCCACGTCGTCGTTACCCCACGCACCAGCCCGCAGGCGCTCTACGTCGGGATGTCCCGCGGACGGGAGAGCAACCTCGCCCACGTCGTCACCGAGACCGCCCCACTCGACCCCGCCGACGGACACCAAGACCAGACCGTTCGCCGGGACCCGGTCGCCGCGGTGGCGCTCGTCCTCGATCCCGACGACCGCACCGGCACACACTCTGCGCTCGCGACAGCGACCCGGTCGGCAGCGGAGACCGACAACGTCCGCACCCCCGCCGAGCTGCTGGCCGACGCCGCTCAGCTGGCAGCGACCGAGCGCACCGCCGGCTGGCTCGACGCGCTCGCGCTGGACGGCACGATCAGCCTGCGGGACCGATCCCGGATCGCCGCCGAGGACGGCGCCGCCTCGCTGACCCGCGTCCTGCGCAGCGCCGAGCTGGCCGGCCTCGACGCCCGTCAGGTCCTCCACGACGCCGCCGCGGACCGCTCTCTCGACGGCGCGCGCAACGCCACGAACGTCCTCTACAGCCGGATCACCGAGCGGCACCGCTTCGACCCCGTCGGCCAGACCTGGTCCGAGTGGGCACCCCGCGTCGACAACGTTGAGTGGCAGGCTTATCTCGACAACCTGGCCGAGGCCGCCGACGTCCGCGCCCGACAGCTGGGCCTGGATGCGGCCGAGGAACCACCTCGGTGGGCACTCGACGCCTTCGGCGAGCCGCCCGAGGAGATGACTGCCCGTCGGGAGTGGGCGACTGAGGTCGGATCCGTTGCGGCGTACCGGGAGATGCGCGGGCACACCGGCGACGCCGACGCTCTCGGCCCGGCACCCGCGCCCGGGCAGGTGGAGGCGTTCGCCGCCTACCGCGCGGCGTGGCGCTCCCTCGGACGTCCCGAGATCGACCGCGAAGAGATCGAGATGTCCGACGGGCAGCTGCGCGTCCGCATCCGTGCCGCCGAGCGGGAAGCGGTGTGGGCGCCCCGGTACGTGGCGAACGAGCTGGCCGGCACTCACCAGGCCGCCGACGCCCAGCGCCGCACCGCAGCCCTGCGCGCCGCCGAAGCCGAGACCTCCACCGACCCGGATCGCTTGCTGCAGGAGAGCCACGACGCCGGTGCGCTCGCCGATGTCCTCGACGAGCGGGCAGCCGAGCTCCAGGAGGTGGACGACGCTCGGTCGAGCTGGCTGGCCCACACCGCCGCCACCCGCGCTGCTGGGGATCGGGCGCGAGCCGAGCTCGCTCTCCGCCACGCCGACACCGCCCCGGAGCCCGCCGTCACCGCCGAGGAATGGCTTGCCGCCCACCGCGCCGACCAAACCGAGGACGAGCGGGACCGCGAGATCACCGAGGAGTACGAGCTCGAGGTTTCGTCGCGCGAGCGACACGAGCCCACAGCGGACATCCGCGACCAGAGCCGGGACCTCGACCACGGCGAGGACGCCGTGCGCGTCCCGAGTGCGGACGAGACCGCGGCCGCGGTGACTCGTGCGCAGCAGGCCCTGGCCGAGATCGAGGCCCGCGAGATCTACGACGCCCACTACGCGGCCGAGGAGTTCCCGCCACCCGACCGCACCGCCGAGCTCGACACCACCGACGACTACGCCTTGGAGCGCGAATGACCAGGTCAGTGATCGGCAAGCACTGGGGCAGAGCCGACGCCGCGCCACGCCCAGCGAAGCGTCGCGCACACGGCGGCCAGGTAGCCTGGCTGACGCGCCAGCCAGTCCGGCGGCGCGGGCCGCGCGGCCAAGGTCTCCGCCGCGAGGTACTCGGCCTCGATCAGCTCCTCCTGCGCGGTCCGCGAGGTACTCGTGATCGGCGCCGACGCCGGACGACGTCGCCCACCCGGACCTTCGACGGTCGCCACCGCCAGCCAGCGACAGGTGATCGCCACCGCGCCCGCGGCGTAGTCGGTGACGCCGTTCGCGCCTTGCTCCTGGGAGCGAATCTCAGCGGCAGCCCAGAGCGCACCGAATTCCCGCCGGGGCACGTGCAGGTTGCCCGGTGGGATGAGGTCGACGTCGCGCTCGGTGACGCGCATGCCTGCAGAATCGCACGCCGCCCCGACCTCGTGGATCGGCCGATGCGGGGGAGCGGTCATGGCCTCCACTGAGCTGATTCGCGCCGCGCTGTCCCACGCTGCCCGCGGCTGGCGCGTGTTCCCCTTGCGCCCCAACGACAAGCGCCCCGCCATTCGGGACTGGGAGGCTCGCGCGACCACTGACGTAGTCCGGATCCGGAAGGCGTGGGAGCGCGGCCCGTTCGGGATCGGGATCGCCTGTGGGCCCTCGGGTCTGGTGGTGCTCGACCTGGACCGGCCCAAGCCCGACAGCGTCCGACCGTCGGAGTGGGACCGACCGGGGATCACCGACGGCGCCGACGTCCTGGCCGCTCTCGCCGAGCACCACGACGTGGCACCGCCGGTGGACACATTCTCGGTTCGCACCGGCAGCGGCGGTGAGCACCTCTACTACGCCGCGCCCGAGGACGTAGCCATCAGGAACTCGGCCGGGCGGATCGGGTGGCTCATTGATGTTCGCGCTGCCGGAGGCTATGTGGTGGCGGCCGGGTCAGTGGTCCGCGGTCGCCGCTACCGCGCGGCCGAGGCGCGGGTCGCGCCGCTGCCCGTGTGGCTGACCCGGCTGCTTGCCGAGGAACAGGACAAGGCAGACCTTGGCCGTCGGAGCGCGGACTTCGCTCCGCTGCTCGACGTGGTCGGCCGCCGCTCCGCCTACACCGCCGCAGCGCTGCACGGCGAGCTCGACCGCGTCCTCGCTGCCACGCCCGGGCACCGCAACCACACCCTCAACGCCGCGGCGTTCGCCCTCGGCCAGCTCGTCGGCGGAGGACTGCTCCCCGATGGGCTGGCGACCGCGGCGCTCGCCGAGGCATCTGCGGCGATCGGCCTGCCCGCTGCGGAGGCACACTGCACGATCCGCTCAGGCCTGACGGCCGGGTCCCGATGCCCCCGCCACGCACCCTCGGAAGGACGGCCGTGACCAGGCGCCGCACCGCCAACGACATCCTCAACGGCCTCGACGCCGACCGCCGCCTCGCCATCCTGCACAACGACGACCAGTCCGCCGCCCAGGGCTGGGAGGCTGACCCGACCCCACTGACCCCGCGCCGCCTGGCCCCACCGTTCCCCGTGGACGCGCTGCCGACGTGGGTGGCGGATATGGTCATGGCGGTCGCCGAGTTCACCCAGACCCCACTCGACCTACCCGGTTGCCTGGCCCTTGCGGCGCTCTCCACAGCAGCGGGCGGACGGGCGGAGATCGAGATCCGGCCCGGATGGCGCGAGCCCCTGAACCTCTACACCGTGGTCGCGATGCCCCCGGGCTCGCGCAAGAGCGCAGTTTTCGCTGCGATGACCGCCCCGCTGCTGGAAGCCGAAGGCCAGCTCATCGACCAGGCACGCCCGCGGATCGCGGAGGCCGAGCTCGCGCGCAAGATGGCGGCGAAGGAAGCCGAGAGGCGCACGATCGAGGCCACGAACGTCCGCGACCCCGCCGCCCGCGCCGAGGCGCTCAACGCGGCGGCCGAGTACACCCTCGAAGCGGAGAAGCCCGTCCCAGCGTTGCCCCGTCTGATCGCCGACGACGTCACCACCGAAGCCGCCGCCTCTCTCCTCGCAGAGCAGCGCGGCCGCCTGGCGGTGCTGTCTGCGGAAGGCGGGATCTTCTCCACCATCGCCGGGCGCTACAGCAGCGGCGTTCCGAACCTCGAAACGTTCTTGAAGGGTCACTCGGGCGACCTGCTGCGGGTGGACCGCAAGGGCCGCCCCGCCGAACACGTCGAGTCTCCCGCGCTCACCCTCGGCCTGGCCCTGCAGCCCGAAGTCCTGCAGGGCATCGCCCGCATGCCCGGCTTCCGCGGCCGCGGCCTGCTTGCCCGGATCCTCTACTCGCTGCCCGAGAACATCGTCGGCCGCCGCCAGGTCGGTGCACCCGCCGTCCCGGCCCCGATCGACAAGACCTACGCCAGCCGCCTCACCAGGCTCGTGATGCTCCTCGCCGACCACGACGAGACCCAACGTCTACGGCTGAGCCGTGAGGCCGACCGCGAGGTCCTCGACCTCGAACGCCGCCTCGAACCCCGCCTGGCGCCGCACGCCGACCTGGCCCACATGACCGACTGGGCCTCCAAGCTCAACGGCGCGATCGCCCGCCTTGCCGGCCTGCTGTTCCTCTCCGACGTCCTCCCCACAGGGTGGGGCGAACCCATACCGACGAGACATCTCGACGCCGCGGCGAGACTGGGCCACTACTTCCTCGGCCATGCCCTCGCCGTCTTCGACCAGATGGCCGCGGATCCCACCGTCGAGGACGCCCGCACGGTCCTGGAGTGGATCAACCGCGTGGGAGCCCAACGGTTCAGCCGACGCGACGCATTCTCCGGCCTGTCCCGCGCCCGGTTCCGCAAGGTCACCGACCTCGAAGCGCCGCTCACCCTCCTCGAGGCCCACGACTTCATCCGACGAGGCCCCGTGCCCGCTCCGACCGGTGGCCGCCCCTCGTCGCCGATGTGGGAGGTCCATCCTCGTGCCGCGAAAGCCGCACAAGCCGCAGAAGCCAGGTCGTGACGGCTGTGATGTCTCAGGACATGGGTGACAGTTCCGCATCAGGACATCGGTGACAGTTGGTGT
>NZ_BAABGT010000081.1:0-1752 GCF_039541715.1 Pseudonocardia xishanensis | reverse complement strand
CCTTCAACACCCTCCTGCCATATCCCCGGCAGCCACGCCGTTAGGAATTACTCGTCTAGTACTCCAGCCGCTCCCGGACGGGAGCCTCCAGCAGATCGAATCCGCGGTAGCCGTCGGCGACGACGTCCGCGACGATCTCCCGGTAGCGTCCGAAGCCGCCGATGTAGGGCATGAACACCCGGGGCTTGCCGGGCACGTTCGCACCGATGTACCAGGAGTTCGCCTTGACCATGAGAGTGCTGTCTGCGAGCTCCACGCAGTGGTGCACCCACCGCTCCTGCGCCTCGGGCGTGGGCTCGATCCCCGCGAGGCCGTGCTCGTCGAGGTAGGCGATCGTGTCGCCGACCCAGTCGACGTGGTGCTCCCCGGCGAGGATCATGTTGGTCAGCACGCCGGGGCTGCCGGGTCCGGTGATGATGAACATGTTGGGGAAGTCGGCCACGCCGAGCCCGAGGTAGGTGGTGGGGCCCGCGGCCCACTCCCCCCTCAGCTCACGCCCGCCGCGTCCTTGGATGTCGATCGCGCCCAGTGCGCCGGTCAGCGCGTCGAAGCCGGTCGCGAGGACGATGTCCTCCAGCTCGTGAACCCGCTCGCCCGTCCGGATGCCCAACGGGGTGATCTCGTCGATCGGGGTCGCGCGCAGGTCGACCAGCTCGACGTTGGGACGGTTGAAGGTCTCGAAGTAGCCGCTGTCCGTGCAGATCCGCTTCGTCCCGATCGGGTGGTCGCGGGGGATGAGCTTGTCGGCCACCCCCGGATCGTGGATCAGGCTGCGGACCTTCCTCTCGTAGAAGGCCCGGGCCTCTGAGTTGGCGGCCTCGTCCCGGGTCTGGTCGGGGAACGCCTTCGCGAACAGGACCCCGCCGAGCTCCCACTGGCGCTCGAAGACCTCCTGTCGCACGGCCTCGTCGACCTCGAAGGTGCGCCTCGGGTAGGGGGTGTGCGGCGAGCCGCCGCCCGAGGTCATGGACAACCGGCGCCGCTCCGGATATGCGGCCTTGTACGCCGCCCGCGTCTCGTCGGTGTGCGGTCGGTTCGAGGCGGGGATGGAGTAGTTGGCGGTGCGCTGGAAGACGGTCAGCTCGGCGGCCTGCTCGGCGACGATCGGGGTGAGCTGGATCCCGGAGGAACCCGTGCCGATCAGACCGACACGGCGGCCGGCGAAGTCGACCTCCTCGTGCGGCCACATCGCGGTGTGGAGGATCCGGCCTGCGAAGGTGTCCAAGCCGGGGATGGCCGGGGTCCGCACGGCGGACAGGCTCCCGGTGGCGAACACGACGAACCGGCTGCAGAGAACGTCGCCGGAGTCGAGGGCCAGGACCCAGCGGCCGGACTTCTCGTCCAGGACCGCGGACGTCACGCGGGTGGCGAACCGGAAAGCGCTGCGCAGGTCGTACCGGTCGGCGACGTGGTTGATGTAGGCGAGGATCTCAGGCTGCGTGGCGTAGCGCTCCGACCAGTCCCAGTCCTGCTCGAGCTGCGGGTCGAAGGAGAAGGAGTAGTCGACGCTCTCGACGTCGCAACGGGCACCGGGGTAGCGGTTCCAGTACCAGGTGCCCCCGACGTCCGAGCCCGCCTCGACCCCGACCAGCGACAGCCCCTGGGCCCGGAGGCGGTGCACCGCGTAGAGACCGGCGACGCCGGCTCCGACGACGACGACGTCCACCTGCTCGTCTCCGTCCTGAATCTCGGGTGTGATGTCTCAGGACATGGGTGACAGTTCCGCATCAGGACATCGGTGACAGTTGGTGT
>NZ_BAABGT010000080.1:0-44766 GCF_039541715.1 Pseudonocardia xishanensis | reverse complement strand
CATTCGCCTGGGCGTGTCACCCTGCCCACCGCGTCACCAACCTCCGTAAGTAGGACAGCTAGTAGGTCACGAGGTCGTCCGCGTGCACGATCTCCCGCCGGTACGCCCGCGGGAGGTCGGCGGACCGCTTGCCGATGATGCCCGCGAGCTCGGTGGCGTCGTAGTTCACGACGCCCCGGGCGACGACGACGCCACCGGGCCCGAGCAGGTCCACGACGTCCCCGGACACGAAGTCCCCGGCGATGCCGTGCACGCCCGGCGCGAGCAGCGACCGGTGCCGCTCGACGACGGCGGCGACGGCCCCCGCGTCCAGGTCCAGGCTGCCCCGCACATCCGCGGCGTGCCTCATCCAGAACCGGCGCGCGGACATCCGGCGGCCGGAGGCGCGGAACGCGGTGCCGACCTTGGGACCCTCCGGGTCCAACGCGTCCGCGACGTCCTCGGCCGCGGCCAGCAGCACCGGGATCCCCGAGGCCGACGCCATCGCCGCGGCGGTGATCTTCGTGGCCATCCCGCCGGTGCCGAGGCTGCCCCGGCCGGGCTCGGCGATGGTGACCTGCAGGTCCTCCGGCGAGTCCACCTCGGGGACGAGGGTGGACCCGGCGCGGCGGGGGTCGCCGTCGTAGAGCCCGTCGACGTCGCTGAGCAGGACCAGCGCGTCCGCCCCGACGATGTGCGCGACGAGCGCGGCGAGCCGGTCGTTGTCCCCCACCCGGATCTCGTCCGTCGCGACCGTGTCGTTCTCGTTGACGACGGGGATGACGTCCAGCCCGAGCAGCCGCTCCAGCGTGCGCTGGGCGTTCTTGTAGTGCGAGCGGCGGATCATGTCGTCCGCGGTGAGCAGGACCTGGCCGATCCGCTGGTCGTGGCGCAGGAAGCTCGCCGAGTAGGCGTGCGCGAGCTGCAGCTGCCCCACACTCGCCGCGGCCTGCTGGGTGGCGAGGTCCCGCGGCCGCTTGGCCAGCCCCAACGGCGCGAGACCGGCCGCGATCGCCCCGGAGGACACCAGCACGACCTGCGACCCGGAGGCCCGCCGCGCGGAGAGCGCGTCCACGAGCCGGTGCAGCCGCGCAGGATCGAGCCCGCCTGCGAGCGAGGTCAGCGAGGAGGACCCCACCTTGACCACGACGCGCCGGGCCTGCGCGATCAGCTCCCGCGTCTCACTCACGACGACGCCCCCCGTCCGACTCGCCCGTCAGGGGTGGGGGACTCGCGGGGCGGGGGACGGCGTTCCGCGAGTCCCGCACCGTCCGCGCTCGAGTCGGACGGGCGCGCTCACCGACCACCGGGCTCGTCCTTGTCGCTCCACACCTCGAACCCGTCCTCCGGGAGCGCGAAGACCTCGTCCTCGTCGACGGCGTCGTTCGTCCACCGCGCCTCGTGGGCGTAGCTCGCGCCCTCCGCCAGCTCGGCGTCCGAGAGGTGCTTGCGGCGAGCGAGCTTGGCGAGCTTGCGCTCCGTGGCCGGGATGCGGGTGGCGCCGCCCTCGACGCGGACGTCCGTGCCGCGGCCGGACATGACCCGCGCGATGCCCGCCGGGGTGCTGGGCTGCCAGTCGAAGGTGATGTCGCCGATCGTGACCGGGCAGCCGGGCTGGGCACCGGCCTCGGCCAGGGCGTCCTCCACCCCGAGCCGGGCGAGGCGGTCGCCGAGGTAGCCGACGGCCTCGTCGTTCTCGAAGTTCGTCTGCCTGATCCAGCGCTCGGGGCGCGCGCCCTTGACCAGGAACCCGCCTTCGAGCAGCGGGTCCGAGACGATGGTGAAGCCCTGGTCGTCCACCGCGGTCGGCCGCAGCACGATCCGCGTGGGCTCCAGGATCGGCTGGGCCGCGCGGTAGGCCGCGACCTGCTCCCCCATCGCGAACGACAGCTCGCGCAGGCCCTTGTGGGCGGCCGCGGAGATCGGGTGGATCGGCCAGCCGAAGCGCTCGGTGAGGTCCGCGGTGACGATGTCGACCAGGTCCGCGGCGTCCGGGACGTCGATCTTGTTCAGCGCGATCAGCCGCGGCCGGTCGGAGAGCTCGCCGCCGAGCGCGGGGGTGTAGCGGGCGAGCTCGTCCTCGAGCGCCTGGACGTCCGCGACGGGATCGCGGCCGGGCTCGAAGGTCGCGCAGTCCACCACGTGGACCAGCACGGAGCAGCGCTCGATGTGGCGCAGGAAGTCCAGCCCCAGCCCCCGGCCCTCGGAGGCGCCGGGGATCAGCCCGGGCACGTCCGCGACGGTGAAGATCTCGTCCCCGGCGGTGACCACACCGAGCTGCGGGACGAGCGTGGTGAACGGGTAGTCGGCGATCTTCGGCCGCGCCGCGGACAGGGCCGCGACCAGCGAGGACTTGCCCGCCGACGGGAAGCCGACCAGGCCGACGTCCGCCATGGAGCGCAGCTCGAGGGTGAAGTCCCGGGTCTCCCCCGGCTCGCCGAGCAGCGCGAACCCGGGCGCCTTGCGGGCGCTCGACGCGAGCGCGGCGTTGCCCAGCCCGCCCCGACCACCCTCGGCGGCGACGAACTTCGTCCCCGGCCCGACCAGGTCGGCGACGATCTCGCCCCGCTTGTCGAACACGACGGTCCCGTCCGGGACGCGCAGCTCGAGGTCCTCGGCGTTCGCGCCCGCGCGGAACCCGCCCTGGCCCTGGGTGCCGCTCTTGGCCACGGCGTGCGGGCGGTGGTGGAAGTCCAGCAGGGTGTGCACCCCGGGATCGACCACGAGGATCACCGAGCCGCCGCGGCCGCCGTTGCCACCGTCCGGGCCGCCGAGCGGCTTGAACTTCTCCCGGTGGATCGACGCGCAGCCGTTGCCGCCCGCTCCTGCGGTGGCGTGCACGACGACCCGGTCGACGAACCGCGACATGATTCTCCTTCTACACGCGAAAACGGCGGACCCCCACGGGGCCCGCCGCTCGCGAAACGGTGTGGTCGGGCCTCAGGCCTCGACCGGCACCACGTTGATGACCTTGCGGCCACGTCGGTGGCCGAACTCGACAGCACCCTCGACCAGGGCGAACAGCGTGTCGTCGCCTCCGCGACCCACGCCCTCGCCCGGGTGGAACCTGGTGCCGCGCTGGCGGATCAGGATCTCGCCCGCGTTGACGGTCTGGCCGCCGAACCGCTTGACGCCCAGCCGCTGCGCGTTCGAGTCGCGCCCGTTGCGGGAGCTGGACGCACCCTTCTTGTGAGCCATGGCGCAGGTCTCCTTACGCGCTGATGCCGGTGACCTGGACCCTGGTCAGCGGCTGACGGTGGCCCTGACGCTTGTGGTACCCGGTCTTGTTCTTGAACTTGTGGATGCGGATCTTCGGGCCCTTGGTGTGCTCGACGACCGTGGCGGTCACCGAGGCCTTGGCCAGCGCATCCACATCGGTGGTCAGCTTGTCGCCGTCCACGAGCAGCACGGCGGGCAGGCTGATCTCGGCGCCGGGCTCACCGTCGATCTTCTCGACGGTGACCACGTCGTCGACGGCCACCTTGTACTGCTTACCGCCGGTCTTGACGATCGCGTACATCGTTGACGCACGACTCCTGAAACTCTCGGGGGGACTGATGGGCGCCTGCTGTAGCGATCACAGCGCAGCGCACGCCGGACCGCACGGGCCCGACTCCTTGCGTCCCAGGGTACGGAAGGGGAATTCGCAGGGTCACACCGGGTCCCCCCCGGCTGTGTCCACCGCACTGTCCTGCGTCCCCGCCCCCGCGGTCACGGTGACCGCGGCGGCGTCCTCGCCGTCGACGGGCGGGCCCGCCGGCCGCGAGGCTCCCCGCCGCGACCTGCGCGGACGGGTCACGACGGCGATCTCCGGCTCCGGTGCGGGAGCCGGCGTCTCGACGACGACATTCTCGGGCACCGCGACGACGACCGGCTCGGCCGCCGTGCTCGGTGCCCCGGCCGACCGGGTCACCCGGCCCCGACGCTTGCGCGGGGCGGGTGCCGCGGCGACCGGCTCGACGGCCGCGGCCTCGGTCGAGGACACGTCCTCGGTCTCGGTCTCGGTCTCGGGCTCGGTCTCGGCTACGGACTCGGCCTGCGCGGCGGCCACGGGTGGGGTGCCCGTCGCCGGGAGTCCGGTGGCCGGGGCACCCGTGACGGGGGCCTCGGCGTCCTCGAGCGGCTCGACGGTCACGGGCTCGGTCTCGGGCTCGGTCTCCGGCTCGGTGACCTCGACCGGCACGGCGATCGGCGAGTCCTCGGCGGGGACCACCACGGCGGTCTCCTCCGCGGGCACCTCGACCGTCGTCGCCTCGGGAGCCTCGGGAGCCTCGACAGTCGCGGACGTCACGACCACGGCCTCGACCGCACCCGTCCCGCCCGCGGGCCGCTCGACCCGGCGACGCCCCCGCCGCTTGGCGGGCCGCCCGGTGTCCGGCTCGTCGAAGCCCACCGGGGCGGGCTCGGCGATCGGGGTGGCGGCGACGCCGGCGGGCACGTCCGCGGTCTCGACGTCCTCGACGTCCATCACGTCCGCGGCCCCACCCTGGGTCGCGGCGGCGACCATGGCCACCGCGGCGGCCGCGGAGGACCGGCCGTTCTGCGGCGGCTCCTCGGCGCGGTCGTCTCGCCCGCGGCGGTGTCGACGGCGCCCGCCCCCGGGCTCCTCACGGTGCCCGTTCTGGCCGGTGGGCGCGTGGTCGTGCACCGTGGGCTCGACGCCGTCGATGGTCACGACGACCCCGCGCCCGCGGCAGTGCTCGCAGGTCGCGGAGAAGTGCTCCAGCAGCCCGCCACCGACCCGCTTGCGGGTCATCTGGACCAGGCCCAGCGAGGTGACCTCGGCGACCTGGTGGCGGGTGCGGTCCCGGGCCAGGCACTCGGTGAGCCTGCGCAGCACGAGGTCGCGGTTCGCCTCGAGCACCATGTCGATGAAGTCGATGACGATGATGCCGCCGACGTCTCGCAGCCGGAGCTGGCGCACGACCTCCTCGGCCGCCTCCAGGTTGTTCCGGGTGACGGTCTCCTCGAGGTTGCCGCCCGAGCCGGTGAACTTGCCCGTGTTGACGTCGATGACGGTCATCGCCTCGGTCCGGTCGATCACCAGCGTGCCGCCCGACGGCAGCCAGACCTTGCGGTCCAGCGCCTTGAGCAGCTGCTCGTCGATCCGGTACTCGGCGAAGACGTCCTTCGGGCCGACGTGGCGGTGCATCCGCTCGGTCAACTCGGGCGCGACGTGCGAGACGTACTCGGACACGGTCTGCCACGCCTCGTCGCCGGACACGATCAGCGAGGCGAAGTCCTCGTTGAACTGGTCCCGCACGACCTTGACCAGCAGGTCCGGCTCCTCATAGAGCAGCGTCGGGGCCTTGGGCGCCTTGGGACCGGTCTTCGTGGACTTCTCCTTGACGACCTCCCACTGCGCCTGCAGCCTGCGGACGTCTCGCTCCAGGGCCTCGTGCGACACACCCTCGGACGCGGTCCGGATGATCACCCCGGCCTCGCTGGGGACGATCTCCTTGAGCATGTCCTTGAGCCGCTTGCGCTCGACGTCCGGCAGCTTGCGGGAGATCCCCGCCGCGCCGCCGCTGGGCACGTAGACCAGGAAGCGGCCCGCGAGGCTGATCTGGGTGGTCAGCCGGGCGCCCTTGTGCCCGACGGGATCCTTCGTGACCTGCACGAGGACGCTGTCGCCGCTGCTCAGGGCCTGCTCGATGCGCCGCGCCTTGCCGTTGAGGCCCGCGGCGTCCCAGTCGACCTCACCGGCGTAGAGCACGGCGTTGCGGCCGCGGCCGATGTCGACGAACGCGGCCTCCATGCTCGGCAGCACGTTCTGGACGCGGCCGAGGTAGATGTTGCCGACCATCGACGAGTTCTGCTGGGCGCCCCCGGCGATGAAGTGCTCCACGAGCACCCCATCCTCGAGCACGCCGATCTCGGTGCGCTGCCCCGTCTGGCGGACGACCATGGACCGGTCGACCGACTCGCGGCGGGCCAGGAACTCCGACTCCGACAGGATCGGCGGGCGGCGGCGACCGGCGTCCCGGCCGTCCCGGCGGCGCTGGCGCTTGGCCTCCAGGCGGGTGGAGCCGCGGACGGACTGCACGCCGTCGTCCTCGCGCTCCCGGACCTGCCGGACCTTGGTGACCGTGTGGGGCGGGTCGTCCTCGCCCTGCTCCTCCGCCGAGTCCGACGAGCCCTTGCGACGACGGCGGCGACGGCGACGGCGCGAACCGCCCTCGTCCCCGGCGTCCTCGGAGTCCTGTGAGTCCTCGGAGTCCTGTGCGTCCTCGGAGTCCGACTCCTCGCCCTCGTTCTCGGAGTCCTCGTCCGAGACCTCACCCGTCTCGTCCCCGGCCTCACCGTTCTCCCCGCGGCCACGGCCACGGCCACGGCGCCCGCGGCGACGACGACGGCGGCTCGCGCCGTCCTCGTCCTCGTCCTCGGAGTCCTGGTCGAGGTCCTCGGCCTCGGCGGACTCGTCCTCGGTCGCCTCCGCCTCGGGCTCGGGGGCGGTGTCCCGGGCGCCGCGGCCCCGGCGCCGCGAGCGGCGGGGGGTCTCCTCGGCGGTCTCCTCGGGGGCCTGCGCCTCGGCGGCCTCCTCGGCGGGGGCCTCGGCCTCCGCGGCAGGCTTGCGACGGCTACGGGTCCGCTTGGGCTCGGCGGCGGGCGGCTGGAACAGCGGCGCGGGCGGGGCGAAGAGCGGCGAGAGCGGGGCGTCCGTGCTGCTCTCGGCGGCGGTGTCGGTGGCGGCGGTGGAGTCGCCGAGCGTGGCGGCGGCCGTGACGCGGCCGGTCGTGTCGGCGCCGGTGGAGTCGGGGGTCGAGTCGGCGCCCGTGGTCTCGGCGGTGGAGCCGTCGAGGGTCGCGGTGGCGGCCGGGTCGGCCTTCCGGCGGCGGGAGCGGGAGCGGGCGGGCTTGGCGGGCGCCTCGGACGCGGCCTCGGGCGTCCCGAGCGCCTCGGCCGCACCGGCGGCGTCGAGAGCGTCCGCCGGGCCGGTGTCCGCGCCGGTCTCGCCGTCGCTCGTGGTGGCGGTCGTGGTGGCGGGGTCGGCCTTCCTCCGCCGCGAGCGGGTGGGCTTGGCGGGTGCCTCGACCGCGGCCCGCGGGGCCTCGGTGGCCTCCGCCTCCGCCTCGGAGGGCACCGGCGAGGCCGGATCGGCCCCGACCTCCGCGGCGGTACCGACGGGGGACCCCAGCAGGGCCGTGACCACCTGCTCGGCGGTCTTGCGGTCCACGCCCGCCTGGGCGCTCGACGCCGGGCTACCGACGTCGGCGAGGGCGGCGAGGACCTCCTTGCTGGTCTTGCCGATCAGCTTGGCGAGTGCGTGCACTCGCAGCTTCTCGGGCAGGTCCGACACGGAGAACAGCCCGCCGGTACCACCGGCGGGCGCATCGTTGATCGACATTCAGCTCCTTCGCCCCCGGGCGCCCCGGGAGGAGGCGGCCGCACAGGGGCCTTACGCGTTCTCCCGCCACGCGGTGCGGGGCGGGCAATCCTGGTCGCTACGGCGGTGCTCGGCGACGCGTTGCCTTCGGGTCTGGCACCGTTCCGCGCTGTCGGGGCCGGGTCGTCAAACCCTGCCGGGGCCGAGCGGATCGGCGAGGCGGTCCCGGTCGTCGAGCAGGCCCTGAGCCATCCGGGTCGCCTTCGCGGGCACCGGGGGCCTCAGCCCTGCGACAACGTCGAGTGCGCCCAACACGTCGTCGGGTCGAACAGCGGGTGTCGTCTGCCGTACGACCGCCGTCAGTATCGCACAGACTCGGCCCGCGGCGTCCGCCTGCGGTGTGACGCCGGCCGGCGCATCCCCGCCGACCTCCGCCCACGCCACCGCGGCGCGGACGTCGATCTGTCGCTTCCCCGACGGCATGATCCGGTCCACCACCAGGGAGTCCTTCGCCATCAACGCGTCGACGGCGGCACGCAGATCGCCCTCGGCGACCCCGTCCAGCTCGATCCGCCAGAGGCTCGCATCCACCCGGTCGGCGAGGGCGGGCGGTGTGGCGACGACCGCGTCGAGGATGTCCAGCCCGTCCGGGAGGACCTCGTCCAGGGCCGT
Organism: Pseudonocardia xishanensis; assembly: GCF_039541715.1. NCBI lineage: Bacteria > Bacillati > Actinomycetota > Actinomycetes > Pseudonocardiales > Pseudonocardiaceae > Pseudonocardia > Pseudonocardia xishanensis. The sequence continues at coordinate 36,788 of NZ_BAABGT010000080.1, read as the reverse complement.
CCGGACCAGCGTGGGATCCATCTCCCGGGTGAGGCCGATCTCGAAGTACTCGGCCTCGCTCGCGGTCCCGGTGGGCGCGGCGCCGATCCAGGAGATCCGCGGGTGGGGCGAGAAGCCGTGCGAATGCGACACCGGTACCCCGGACCGCCGCACCGCCCGCTCGACGCTGCGCGCCACGTCCCGGTGCGACAGGAACCGCAGCCGCCCGCGCTTGGCGAACCGCACCCGGATGCGCTGCACCGTGGGTGGGGCGGGGTTCGCGGCCTCCCCGGGCCGGACTCGAGCCATGGTGGGCAGCGTAACGACCTGGTGCTCGGGGACCCCAAGCGCCATGCAGCGACGCTCGGGGACCCCCAGCGTCACCCCGACGCGGCACTCGGGGACCCCGGGCACCGCGGAGTGGCGCTTGGGGTCCCCTAGCGTCATGCCGGGCCGCCGCCCGGCCGGTCGGGTTCGAGGACCAGCAGGGTCTCCCCCGCGGGCCGGAACCCGGCGCGGCGGTAGAAGGTCGTGCTGCGGGCGGTCGGGGCGAGGATCAGCCGCCGGTACCGCCGCTCGCGGGCATGGTCGATCACGGCGTCGAGCAGCGCCCGCGGTACCCCGCGGTCGGCGAAGGCGGCGAGCACGAAGGCGTTCCCCACCTGCCCGACGCTCGCCGCCCGCGTCCCGGGCCGGGGCATCGGGACGATCTCGACGACGTTGATCGACCCGATCGGCGTCCACCCCGCCCGTTCGCTGCCGACCTCGGCGAGCCAGAACGTCCGCCGGGGCTGTTCGGTGCGGGCCCACTGGGCGAAGCCGGCCTCGAAAGCCGGGTCGTCCACCGGCCGTCCGGCGCGCTCCTCCGCCCAGGCGCGACGGAGCCCGGCGAGGGCGTCGACGTCCCGCTCGTCCGCGACCCGGATGGTGATCTCCCGGGTGCCGGCTGACCCCTCCTCAGGCACCCAGCTCCCGTCCGATGGGGTTGACGACGGTCAGCGGGAGCAGGGGCTTCCCGCTCGGCCCGACCTCGATGTCCGTGCCGGTGGAGGGGCACACGCCGCAGTCGAAGCACGGGGTCCAGCGGCAGTCGTCCTGCTCCTGCTCACTGAGCGCGTCCTGCCAGTCCTGCCAGAGCCAGTCCCGCTCCAGGCCGGAGTCGAGGTGGTCCCAGGGCAGGATCTCGTCCTCGCCGCGCTCGCGGGTGGTGAACCACTCCAGCGAGACGCCCCGCGGCTCCAGCTCCGCGGCGGCCGCGGTGATCCAGCGGTCGTAGGAGAAGTGCTCGGACCAGCCGTCGAACCGGCCGCCCTCGCGCCAGACCCGCTCGATCACCGAGCCGACCCGCCGGTCCCCCCGCGCGAGCAGGCCTTCGATCAGCGAGGGCTGCCCGTCGTGGTAGCGCATGCCGATGTTCTTGCCCAGCTTGCGGTTGCTGTTGACCGCCTCGCGCAGCTTGCGCAGCCGGTTGTCGACGACGTCCGGGTGCGCCTGGGCGGCCCACTGGAACGGCGTGTGGGGCTTGGGGACGAACCCGCCGATGGAGATCGTGCAGCGGACGTCGTTGCGCCCGCTCGCGGCGCGGCCCGCCTGGATGACCCGGTGCGCCATGCCCGCGATCTCCAGGACGTCGGAGTCCTCCTCGGTGGGCAGCCCGCACATGAAGTAGAGCTTGACCTGCCGCCAGCCCTGCGCGAACGCCTCGGAGACGGTGCGGATCAGGTCCTCCTCCGACACCATCTTGTTGATCACCTTGCGGATCCGCTCTGACCCGCCCTCCGGGGCGAAGGTCAGCCCGGAGCGGCGGCCGTTGCGGCTGATCTCGTTCGCGAGGTCGATGTTGAAGGCGTCCACACGGGTGGACGGGAGCGACAGCGAGGTGTTGGTGCCCTCGTACCGGTCCGCCAGGCCCTTGGTGATCTCGGCGATCTCCGAGTGGTCCGCGGAGCTCAGCGAGAGCAGGCCCACCTCGTCGAACCCGGACGCCCGGACCGCGGAGTCCACCATCGCCCCGACACCCTGGAGCGACCGCTCCCGCACCGGGCGGGTGATCATGCCCGCCTGGCAGAACCGGCAGCCGCGGGTGCAGCCGCGGAAGATCTCGACGCTGGCCCGCTCGTGCACGGTCTCCGCCAGCGGGACCAGCGGCGCCTTCGGGTAGGGCCACTCGTCCAGGTCGGAGGTGGTGCGCTTCTGCACCGAGGCCGGGGCGCCGTCGATCGGCGTGACCGCGGTGATCGCCGTGTCGTACGCGACCTCGTACAGCGAGGGGACGTAGCAGCCGGGGGTGTGGGCCAGCCTGCGGAGCAGCTCGCGGCGGTCCGTCCCGGACGTCTTCCACTCCCGGACGACGTCGGTGATGTCCCCGACGACCTCCTCGCCGTCTCCGAGCACGGCGACGTCCACGAAGTCCGCGATCGGCTCCGGGTTGAACGCCGCGTGCCCGCCCGCGACGACGACGGGGTGCGTCTCGTCCCGGTCCCGCGCGTGCAGCGAGATGCCCGCCAGGTCGAGGGTGGTGAGCAGGTTCGTGTAGCCGAGCTCGGTCGAGAACGACACCCCGAGCAGGTCGAACGCACCGACCGGGTGGTGCTGGTCGACGGTGAACGCGGGGACCCCGTGCTCGCGCATGAGCTTCTCGAGGTCCGGCCAGACGGCGTAGCAGCGCTCGGCGAGGGCGTCGGACCGCTCGTTGAGGACCTCGTAGAGGATCATGACGCCCTGGTTGGGCAGCCCGACCTCGTACGCGTCCGGGTACATCAGCGCCCAGTGGACCGCGGCGGCGTCCCATGGTTTGGCCTGCGCGTTCAGCTCACCGCCGACGTACTGCACGGGCTTCGACACGCGCGGCAGCAGGGGCTCGAGGTCAGGGAAAACGGACGCGGGGCTCACGCGGACCCAGGGTAGCCCGCCCCGTCACACGCTTCCGCACACGGTGGGTCGGCAGCCTCTGAGCTCCCACCGAGACAGGAGCACTCCCATGACCACCACCACCGCCATCGACGCCGTCCGCACCAAGCACCGCGCGCTCTGGGCCTCCGGCTCGTACGCGACCGTCGCCGCCGACCTGATCCCCACCCTCGGGGCCGCCCTGGTCGAGGCGTCCGGCATCGGCTCCGGCGACCGCGTCCTCGACATCGGCGCCGGGACCGGCAACGCGTCCGTCCCGGCGGCCCGGACGGGTGCGTCCGTCGTCGCCTCGGACCTGACACCCGAGCTGCTCGACGTCGGGCGGGCCGCGCACCCGGAGATCGAATGGGTGGAGGCCGACGCGCACGCCCTGCCGTTCGAGACCGCCGAGTTCGACGCCGCGCTGTCCTGCGTGGGGATCATGTTCGCCCCGTTCCACGCGCGGGCCGCGGGCGAGCTGCTGCGGGTGGTGCGCCCGGGCGGGCGGATCGCGCTGCTGAACTGGACGCCGGAGGGGTTCGTCGGGCAGCTGTTCGCGACGATGAAGCCCTTCGCCCCGCCGCCCCCGCCCGGAGCCTCCCCCGCACCGCTGTGGGGGCGGGAGGACCACGTCCGTGAGCTGCTCGGGGACGGGGTGCGCGGCCTGACCGCGGTCCGCGCCACGGCGACGTTCGACCTCGGCCTGGACCCCGAGGGGTTCCGCGAGTGGTGGAAGGCGAACTACGGCCCCACGATCGCGACCTACAAGGCCCAGGAGGACCCGACCGCCCTCGACACCGCGTTCCTCGGGTTCCTCGAGCGCACCCGGCAGCCCGACGGCACCTGGGAGTCCGAGTACCTCGTGGTGACGGCCGACCGGACCTAGCCGCCCTCCGGGCACGTTTCGTGCTGTCGGCGCTGCATGATCGCCGTTTCCGCGCGGTCGGCGCGGCGCGGACCGCGCTGTGAGCACGAAACGTGCCACCGAGGGCGGCCCGGATCCGCCGATCGGGCGTGTCGGGGTGTATCGGGCGGTGGGACTCCGGGGTCCTTCTCTGCGGGAGGAGCGCATGCGGACGGTGGTGCGGTTGCTGGGGCCGCCTCGGGTCGAGGGGCCGCCGCTGCCCGTGCCCCGGGGTCGCAAACCCTGGGCCCTGCTCGCTCTGCTGCTCACCTCCACCGGCCCGGTCCCCCGCGGCCGCGTCCTGGAGCTGCTCTTCCCGGACGCCGAGGATCCCCAGGCCGCCCTGCGCTGGACGCTCAGCCAGGCCCGGCGGGCGGTCGGCCCGGCGATCCGGATCACCGGGGACCCGCTGACCTGCGAGCTCGCCGAGGACACCGTCGTCGACGTGCACGACCTGCTCGCCGGCCGCGCCCCCGTCGGCTGGCCGCTCGCGGAGGCCACCCTCCCGCTGCTCGAGCACGCCGAGCCGGACGTGCCGGAGTTCGCGGCCTGGCTGCACGGGCGTCGGCACACCCTGGCGCTGGCCGGGGCCCTGCTGCAGCGCGCGAGACGACGGCGCGCCCAGTCCCCCGCCAGCCGGGTCGCCGTCCGGGAGCTGGTCCGGGTGGGTGAGCAGGTCATGGACGCGGGCGCGGCGCGGGACGGCACGGCCATCCTGCGCGGCGCCGTCCTGCGGGCCCGCGAGCTGGGGGACGACGTCGTGCTCGCCGAGGCCCTCGCGTACTACGGCCGCGCCTACGTCCACGCCGTCGCCAGCACGGACGCGGGTGCGATCGCCGCGCTGCGCGAGGCGGACCGGCTCGCCACCCGCGAGGGATCGGCCACGATCGCCGGACTGGCGCGGCGCGAGCTGGGGTTCGTGGCCACCGCCACCGGGGACCAGGAGGGAGCACTGCGCTGGCTCGCCCGGGCGGAGGCGGCCGCCGGGGACGTCGCGGAGGAACGTGCCGCCGTCGCCTACGGGCGGGGGTTCGCCCTGGTCGACACCGCGCTGGACGCCCAGGCCCTCCCCCAGCTGGACGCCGCGGTCGGGCTCACGACGACCGCCGAACGCCCCCGCGCCCACGCCGCCGCCCTCGCCATGCGGGCGCGGGCGAACCTCCAGCGGGACCTCGACGAGCAGGCGGAGGCGGACATCGCCGCCGCGCGCGCGATCACGACGGGCCTCGGCTGGCAGTCGATGCGGCCGTGGATGGACAACCTGTACGGCGAGGTGCTGCTGCGGGCGGGGCGCATCCGGGAGGCCGAACAGGTACTCGCCGACGCGCGGACCCTCGCCGAGGTCCTCGGCGACGCCTGCTGGGTCGCCCTGACCAGCCGGGGGCTCGCCACCGCGCGAGCCCGGCTCGGCGACCCGACCCGGGCGGCGGACGAGCTCGACGCCGCGTGCCGCACCCTCGTCGGGGACCAGGACGTGTGCTGCTGGATCGAGCTGCACCTGCGGGACACCCTGTGCGCCATCACCACCGAGCTCGACCGGGACGCCGCCCTACGGCAGGCAGCGACCCTGGCCCACCGCGCCGACCGCACGGGCCTCGTGGGCTACCGCGTCCGCGCGGCGGGACATCGCGCGAGGCTCGGCGACCCGGATGCGGCCGCCGAGGCTCGCGCGAGGACGGCCACCCTCAGGGCCTGAGACCAGGCCTCGTGGAGATCATCAGGCGGGTCAGGCGAGGAGGCCCGCCATCCGGAGCGCCGCGCGCACGTCCTCGTGGTGCCACTCGTCCAACGGCACCAGCGGGAGCCGGATGCCGAGCTCGATCAGCCCCATCTCCGCCAGCGCCCACTTCACCGGGATCGGGTTGGACTCGGAGAACAACGCGCGGTGCAGGCCCGCGAGGTCGGCGTCGATCGTGGCCGCCTCCTCGGCGTCCCCGGCGACCGCGGCCTTGCACATCCGCGCCATCGCCTCGGGCGCGACGTTCGCCGTGACCGAGATGTCGCCGTGGAACCCGGCGAGCATCGAGGCGCGGGCCGTCGCATCGTCACCCGAGTAGAGCGCGAAGTCCGGCAGCTCCAGCGCGACGAGGTCCCGCACCCGGTCCAGGTCGCCCTTCGCCTCCTTGAGCCCCACGATGTTCGGCACCGCGGCGAGCCGCTCCACGGTCGACGGGAGCATGTCGCACGCCGTGCGCCCGGGGACGTTGTAGAGGTACTGCGGGAGGTCGACGGCCTCGGCGATCTTGCGGAAGTGCTGGTAGAGGCCCTCTTGCGGAGGCTTGTTGTAGTACGGCGTGACCAGCAGGGCGCCGTCGGCACCCGCCGCCGCGGCCGCCTTCGTGAGGTGGATGGCCTCGTCGGTGTTGTTCGCGCCGGTGCCGGCGATGACCTGCACCCGTCCGTCGACGACGTCGATCGTCCGCCGGATGACGTCGGTGTGCTCCTCGACCGTCAACGTGGACGACTCGCCGCTCGTCCCGACCGAGACGATCGCCGCCGTGCCCGCGAGCACCTGGCGTTCGACCAGGCGCTCGAGCGCCTCGAAGTCGATCGCGCCGTCCGCCTTCATCGGCGTGACGAGGGCGACGAGGCTTCCGGTGATCATTTCTTCCGCCTTCCGTGTCCTGCTGGGCCGACGGCGACGGTAGCAAGTCGTGGGTGGTGCTGGCCCCACCCTCGATCCGGGGGCCGGCACGGGCGACCCGGAGCCCTCCCGTCCCTAGCGTTCCCTCCCATGAGCAGCACGCGCATCCTGCAGGCCGGATCGGTCTCGGCCGCCCTCGCCGTCGCGGCGCTGGGCCTGCCGTGGTGGTCCACCGCCGTCACCGCGGTGCCGCTGGACGACATCGTCGACTGGCACGCCACCACACTGCTCGGCGTGCGCCTCGTGGGCGGGGTGCCGTCCCTGGTGCTGGTCGCGCTCGCCGTCTGCGCGGCCCTGGCGGTGCGGCTGCCCGCTCCCCTGCACGCGGCGGCGGTCGCCGCGGCGGGCGGGGCGTCGGTCGCGGCGGGTGCGGGGGTGCTGGCCCAGCAGGGCGCCCTGCTGCCCGGCCCCTGGCTGACGACGGCCGCGGGCTCCGCCGCCGTGCTCACCTCGCTGACCGGGTCCCGCCGGTTCGTGGCGGCGGTCGCGGCCGCCCTGCCCGTCCCGCTGGTCCTGCACCTGCTCGCGACGGGTCCGCAGCCGAGGGCCGAGGGCCCGTTCGTCCGGCTCGCCCCACTGACCTCCGAGGGCACCCTCGAGTCCGGCGCGGTCGCGCTCGCCGGGCCCGCCGGAGCCGCGCTCGCGGTGCCGGTGGCGGGAACGGTCGGGTACGCGGGCCCGGGCGGGATCGCGACGGTCGGCCCCGACGGGCGCGTCGAGCTGCGCGCCGCCGCCGACGGCGGCTTCCCCGACCGCGACCCGTACCCGATCACCGGGATCGTGGCGCCGGGCCCGTCTCCGCTCGGGACGGTCGTCTCCTGGACCGGCCCGGACACCTTGACCGTCCGCGGGGTCGACCGCGACGCGTCCGTGCACGTCACCGGGGTCGACCTCGCGACCCGCCCCGGTACCGACGGCTCGGTATGGCTGCGCACGACCGACGACGGCCCCGGACCGGACGTGATGCGCAGGCTCGACCCGCAGGCGCTGCTCGAGTCGGCTCCGCGGGCCGCGACCGTCCCGGCGACGGACCTGCCGCGACCCGCGACCTCCCCCGGACTCGACGACGCGGACCCGTTCGCGCTGCTGCCCGTGCCGGGCGGCCTCCTCGCCCTCGGTGGCGTCGAGGGCGAGTGGCGGCTGCGGCACTACGGCCCCGAGGCCCCCGTGGACCTGCCCGCCTGCGTGGTGTCGGGCGGACGGCTCGCCGCGGACCACGACGGCGTGTGGTTCACCCAGGGACGCGCCGACGGCAACCGGCTGATGCACCTGGCCGCCGACGGCACCCTCACCACGGTGCCCGACCGGCTGCCGGGCCGGGTCGAGTCGCTGACCGTCGCGACGGACGGCACCCTCGGCCTCCTCGTCGGACCGGTCGGGGACGGCCCGGGGCTGTGGACGCTCGACCGTCCGCTCGACCACCTGGTCGCGTCCCCCTGCGCGGCCTGACCCGAGCGCCCGGAGCACCACCCGGACCAGTACGCCCGTACTCACCTCACCTCACCTCAGCAACAGCGCGTGCAGCCGCCGCGCCGCGAACAGCACTCCGACCATCGCCATGACCGCGAAGTACGCGAGGTGCCCGAGCATCCCCGCCTGCACCGCCCCCGTGGTGAGGCCGCGCATCAGCTCGACCGCGTGGAACAGCGGCAGACACTCGACCACGATCTGCAGCGCCCGCGGGTACACGCTGAGCGGGTAGAAGGTGGTGCCGAACAGGAACATCGGCAGCACCGCGAGGGTGACCAGGTCGAAGTCCTGCCAGGACCGCATGAACGACGTCGCCGCCATCCCCACCGCCGCGAACGCGAACGCCACCAGCAGCGCCACGGGCAGCGCCAACAGCGCCCACGGCGAGGTGATCAGCCCGGCGACGGCCATCACCGTGAGGAACCCGGTCGCGTAGAGCCCACCCCGCAGCAGCGCCCAACCGATCTCACCCAGCGCGATGTCCAGCGGGCCGAGCGGCGTGGCGAGCATGGCGTCGTACAGCTTGGAGTCGCGGAGCTTGAAGAAGACGTTGAACGTGGAGTCGAAGACCGCGCCGTTCATGGCCGACGCGGCCAACAGCCCGGGGGCGATGAAGGCCGCGTAGCTCAGCTCCCGGCCGTCCGGCCCCGGCAGGGTGCCGACCAGCGCGCCCAACCCGGTCCCCATCGCCACCAGGTAGAACACGGGTTCGGCGAACCCGGACAGGATCGCGGGCCAGGTCCGCCGCGACGCCGTGGCCGAGCGCAGCAGCAGCATCCGGGACCGGCCCGCGTAGCTCCCCGCGGGCAGGAGCCACTCCCAGCGGCCGATCCCGCCCGCCACCTGCGCGGTCATCGCGCCAACCTCCGCACGAACAGGCGCACCGACAGCACGCATCCGATCCCGACCAGTGCCAGCAGAGAGGCGAGGTGGCCCAGCACCGCACCCGCCCCGGGCGCCGCGACTCCGGCGGCCCATCGGGCCAGCTCGGTCCCGTGCCACAGCGGCGACACCCACGCGAGCGGCTGCACCCAGCCCGGGAGGTTCCCGATCGGGAAGAACGTGCCCGAGAACAGGGTCATCGGCAGCACGACGAAGCGGAACAGGGCGTTGAACGCCGCGCCCTCGTCCCGCCGGCTCGCCGAGAACGCCATGACCGGCGCCGCCACCGCCGCCCCGGTGAGCACCGCCGCGACCACCGACCCCAGCACCCCGATCGACCGCACCCCGCCGAACAGCGCGATCACCGCCACCGAGACCAGCCCCGTGAGCAGGGACTTCGTGGCCACGAACGCCAGCTGCGCGAGCGCGACCTGGCCCCCGGTGATGGGTGTGGCGGTGGTGGCCTCGTACGTGCGGCGCCACTTGAAGCCGGCGAGCACCGGGTAGCTCATCTCGAAGGCCCCGGTCTGCACCGCGGACATGGCCAGCAGCGCAGGCGCGAGCCAGACCAGGTACTCGACGCCGCCGGTCGCCTGCGCCGCCCCGGCCCCGACCAGGCTCCCGAACCCCAGCCCGAACGCGAGCAGGAACAGCAGCGGCTGCAGCACCGACGAGATCGCCGTGGCCCGCCAGTTCCGCGCGTACCACCGCAGATGGTGTTCCAGCACCAGCGCGATGCCGTGGACCCGCCCGGGTGCGTGTGCGACCTCGCCCATGTCAGTCCACCAGGGTCCGGCCGGTGAGGCGGAGGAACACATCCTCCAGCGAGGAGCGCCGCACCAGCGCCGACAGCGGCCGCACCCCCGCCGCGTGGACCGCGGCCTGCGCCCGGTCCCCGTCCGCGACGTAGAGCAGCGCCCGGTCCGGCAGCAGCTCGACGCGCTCGGCGTGCGGTTCCAGCTCCCCCACCGGCGGCGCGACGTCCGACGGGAACCGCAGCTCCAGCACCTCCCGGGTGGACCAGCGCTCGATCAGCTCCGCGGGCGAGCCCTCCGCCACGATCACTCCGCCGTCCATGACACAGAGCCGGTCGCAGAGCTGCTCGGCCTCGTCCATGTAGTGCGTGGTGATGATCTGCGTGACGCCCTCGCGCTTGAGCCGGTACAGCCGCTCCCACAGCAGGTGCCGTGCCTGCGGGTCCAGCCCGGTGGTCGGCTCGTCCAGCAACAGCAGGTCGGGGGTGTTGACCAGCGCACGGGCGATCGTCAGCCGGCGCTTCATGCCGCCGGACAGCGCATCCACCTTCTCACCCGCCCGGTCGGTGAGCTGCGCGAACTCGAGCAGCTCGGCCGCCTTGGCCCGCACGTGCCGCCGGGACAGCCCGAAGTAGCGCCCGTAGACCTCCAGGTTCTCCCGCACCGACAGCTCGACGTCCAGGTTGTCCAGCTGCGGGACGACGCCCAGCCGCGCCCGGATCACCGGCCCCTCCCGGTCCGGGTCCCGGCCCAGCACGCTCAGCTCGCCCGCGGACCGGGGGGACACGCACGCGATCATCCGCATGGTCGACGACTTGCCCGCCCCGTTGGGCCCCAGGAACCCGAAGACCTCGCCCTCGGCCACGTCCACGTCGATCCCACGCACGGCCTCGAACTCCCCGAAGCTCTTGCGCAGGCCGCGCGCCTGGACCAGTCCGTCCCCCATGCCCGAAACGCTAGGCGAGGACCCCGACACTTTCTCGTCGATATCGGATCCCGTTCACAGGTCCAGCTGGAACCAGTGCTCGTCGCGCACGTCGTCCGGCCCGACGCGCAGGGCCCGCGGGAACCGCCCGACCTCGGTCCAGCCCTGGAGCCGGTAGAACTCGGGCAACCCGGTACCGCCGCGGGCGGAGAGCAGCAGCTGGTCGAACCCCAGCTCCCGGGCCCGGTCGACGGCTGCGGCGAGCAGCAGGCCGCCGAGCCCGCGGCGCTGCCGCTGTGGGGCGACCATCAGCCGCAGGACCGTGGCCCGGTGGGCGACGACCGGCCCGGCGCCGGGCTGGAGGAACACCGCACCGGCGAGCCCGTCGAGCGCGATCATGTGCAGCCTGCCCCGCCGCACCTCGTCCAGCGTGCGCGCGGCCAGCTCCCGGATGTCCGTCTCGGGTGCGTCCGGGGCGAACCCGACGGCCCCGCCCGCGCGGGTCACGGCGACCCAGAGGTCGGCGAACCGCTCGGCGAGGCCGGTCGGGTCGGTGACGGGGGCGGCCGTGGAGCCGCCCGCACTCACAGGCCGGGGAACCAGAGCTTGATCTCGCGCGCCGACGACTCCGGCGAGTCCGAGCCGTGCACGAGGTTGGCCTGGGTCTCCAGGCCGAAGTCGCCCCGGATGCTGCCGGGCGCCGCCTTCTCGACGGGGTCGGTGCCGCCTGCGATCTGCCGCCAGGCCGCGATCGCGCGCGGGCCCTCGGCGACCGCCGCGAGGACCGGGCCGGAGGTGATGAACTCCAGCAGCGACTCGAAGAAGGGCTTGCCGTCGTGCTCCGCGTAGTGCTGCGCCGCGAGCTCCCGGTCGACGGTGCGCAGCTCGACGGCCACCAGCGTCAGTCCCTTGCGCTCGATGCGCGCCAGGACCTCTCCGATCAGGTTGCGGGCGACGCCGTCGGGCTTCACGAGGACGAGAGTGCGTTCAGTCACGGTCGCCGAGCGTAGCGACGACCGCGATCACCCCTGCTGGGAGGGCAGCTCTCCGCGTGCCATCCGCCCGGCCACGTCCCGGCGCATCCACAACAGGATGCCCCAGACCAGGGCGAACAGCCCGAAGACGATCCAGAGGGAGAAATGCAGGAACCCGCAGGCGCCGAGGGCGACCTGCAGACCCAGCGCGACCTGCAGCCCCCACGGACGCCGCTGCACACCCGACGCGAGGATCATCAGCACGCCGAGCACGGACACCAGGGTGACGGTGAGCGGCGTGGTGGCCGCGCCGTCGAACCGGCCCACCACCAGCAGCGCCAGGAGCACCACGATCGCCTCGAGCACCAGGACCCCGGCGCAGATCCCTCGGAAGCCCTTCATCGGGTCGGGAGCGCTCACGTCGGCGCTCCGCCGAGGGTCGCCATCCTCACGTCGGCGCTCCGCCGAGGGTCGCCATCCTCACGTCGGCGCTCCGCCGAGGGTCGCCATCCTCACGTCGGCTCCTTCCCGAAGATCGTGCGGGTCTCCCCCGCGGTCACCACGGAGCCGGTGACGATCACGCCGACGCCCGAGTCCCCGCCCTCCTCGGCCAGCTCCACGCCCTGCCCGATGGCCGCCTCGAGGTTCGGCTCGACGCTGACGCGCTCCCGGCCGAACACCTCGACGGCGACCTCACCCAGCTCGTCCGGGTCCATCGCCCTGGCCGACGAGTTCCGCGTCACCACGACCTCGTGCAGGGCGGGTTCGAGCGCTTCGAGGAGGCCCTTGGCGTCCTTGTCCCGCATCACCCCGATGACCCCGACGAGCCGGGCGAACCGGAACTCCGAGAGCAGCGTGGCCGCGAGCGCGCGGGCGCCGTGCGGGTTGTGGGCGGCGTCGATGAGCACCGTGGGCTGCCCGGCCCCACCGGACACCGGCTCGAGCCGCCCCGGCGAGCTCACGGACCCGAACGCCGCCCGCACCGCGTCCGCGTCCAGCGGGTTCTTCGGCCCCGCCCCGACGAGCGCCTCGGCCGCGGCCAGCGCGATCGCCGCGTTCGACGCCTGGTGCTCGCCGTGGAGCGGCAGGAAGATGTCGTCGTACCGGCCGGACAGACCCTGCAGCTCCAGCCGCTGCCCACCGACCGCCAGCTCCCGCTCCCGGACGCCGAACTCGGCGCCCTCGCGAGCCACCTCGGCCCCCACCTCGGCGCAGCGCTCGATCAGCACCTCGGCGACGTCCTTGTCCTGCGCGGCGAGGATCGCGACCGAGTCCGCCTTGATGATCCCGGCCTTCTCCCGCGCGATGCCGGTGATCTCGGTGCCGAGGAACTCGGCGTGGTCCAGACCGACCGGGGTGATCACGGCGACCTTGGCGTCCACGACGTTCGTGGCGTCCCACCGCCCACCCAGCCCGACCTCGACGATGCCCGCCTCGACCGGCGCGTCCGCGAACGCCGAGTAGGCCATCGCGGTGAGCACCTCGAACTTCGACAGCGTGGTGCCGCTCTTCGCGTCCACCAGCTCCACGAACGGCTCGACGTCCCGGTACGCCTGGACGTACCGCTCCGGCGTGATCGGCCGGTTGTCGAGGTTGATCCGCTCGGTGGCGCGCTGCAGGTGCGGGCTGGTGTACCGGCCCGTGCGCAGCCCGATCTCGCTCAGCAGCGCGTCCACCATCCGGGAGACCGACGTCTTGCCGTTGGTCCCGGTGATGTGCACGACCGGGTAGCTCGCCTGCGGGTCGCCGAGCACGTCCACCAGGGCCCGGATGCGGTCCAGCGACGGCTCCATGACCGTCTCCGGCCACCGTTCGTCCAGCACCGACTCGACGGCCAGGAACTCCGCGTACCCCGCGACGGTGGACTGCGCCGGCACCACGTCCGGGGTCTCGCCGCCGCGGATCTGCTCGAGCACGGCGGCGATGACCGCGTCCTCCGCCGACTCCTCGGGCGACCGGATCGCGCCCTCGCCCTCGGGCAGCTCCTCGGGGTGGTCGGGGTACTCCTCCGGGTACTCGCCCCGCGCCTCGTCGTCTCCGCTCATGACTCGGGCAGCCCCGCCAGCCGGGCGGTGACCCGCTCGATCTCCGCGACGGCGGCCTCGCGCCGCGCCCGGATGCCGTCGACGACCTGGGCCGGGGCCTTCTCGGTGAACTTGGGGTTCCCGAGCTTCCTGTCGGCCTGGTCCAGCTCCTTCTGCGCGGCGGCCAGGTCACGGCCGAGCCGGGCGCGCTCGGCGGCGACGTCGATCGCGCCCGAGGTGTCCAGCTCGACGTGGATGGTCCCCGACGACAGCGCGACCTCCACCGTGGCGGTGGGGGCGAACTCCGGCCCGGCCGCCTCCAGCCGGGTCAGGAACCGGGCGGCGGGCTCGTGCGCGGTGAGCCCGGCCGCGTCCAGCCCGACCAGCCGGGCCTGGACCGACCTGCGGTCCGGCAGGCCCTGCTCGGTGCGGAACCGACGGACCTCGGTGATCAGCTTCTGGACGGACTCCACCCGCGCGACCGCGCCCGCGTCCACCGGCAGCCCGGTGTCGGCGCCGGGCCACGACGCCGTCACGACCGTCTCCCGGCCGGTGAGCGCGGTCCACAGCGCCTCGGTGACGAACGGGGTGATCGGGTGCAGCATCCGCAGCAGTGCGTCCAGCACGTGCCCCAGGACGGCCCGGGTGCCCTCGGCGGTGGCCGGGTCGTCCAGCTGCGGCTTGGCCAGCTCCAGGTACCAGTCGCAGAGCTCGTCCCACGTGAAGTGGTAGAGCCCCTCGGTGGCCTTGGCGAACTGGAAGTCCTCCAGCAGCGCGTCCGTCTGCTCGCGGACCTCGCGCAGCCTGCCGAGGATCCAGCGGTCCGCGTCCGTCGGCTCCGCGGGCAGCGGCAGGGCCGGGTCCGCGCCGTTGGCCAGCGCGAACCGGGTGGCGTTCCACAGCTTGGTGGTGAAGTTCCGCGACCCCGCGACCCACTCGGTGGACAGCGACATGTCGGTGCCCGGGTTGGACCCGCGCGCGATGGTGAAGCGCAGCGCGTCCGCTCCGTAGGAGTCGATGAGCTCCAGCGGGTCGATGACGTTGCCCTTGGACTTCGACATCTTCTTGCCGTGCTCGTCTCGGATCAGCCCGTGCAGGTAGACGTCGGAGAAGGGGGTCTCCCCCATCGCGTAGGTCCCGAACATCATCATCCGGACGACCCAGAAGAACAGGATGTCGTAGCCGGTGACCAGCACGGAGTTCGGGTAGTAGCGCTCCAGGTCCGGCGTGGAGTCCGGCCAGCCCAGCGTGGAGAACGGCCACAGGCCCGAGGAGAACCAGGTGTCGAGGACGTCCTCGTCCTGCCGCCAGCCCTCGCCGGTCGGCGGCTCCTCGTCCGGCCCGACGCAGACCATCTCGCCCTCGGGCCCGTACCAGACCGGGATCCGGTGGCCCCACCACAGCTGCCGCGAGATGCACCAGTCGTGCATGTTGTCGACCCAGTCGAAGAACCGCGACGACATCTCGGCCGGGTGGATGCGGGTGTCGCCTTTGCGGACGGCGTCCCCCGACGCCTTCGCCAGCGACTCGACCTTGACCCACCACTGCAGCGACAGCCGCGGCTCGATGATCACGCCGTTGCGCGAGTCGTGGCCGACGGAGTGCAGGTAGGGCCGCTTCTCCGCGACGATCCGGCCCTCGGCGCGCAGCGCCTCGGTGACCGCGGTGCGCGCCTCGAACCGGTCCAGCCCGTCGAACCGCGTGCCGGTGTTCGCGATGACCCCGGACTCGTCCATGATCGTGGGCATCGGCAGGTCGTGCCTGCGGCCCATCTCGAAGTCGTTCGGGTCGTGCGCCGGGGTGATCTTGACGGCGCCGGAGCCGAACTCCGGGTCGACGTACGGGTCCGCGATGACGGGGATGTCCCGCCCGGTCAGCGGCAGCCGGACCGTCTTCCCGACCAGGTGCGCGTACCGCTCGTCGTCCGGGTGGACGGCGACCGCGGTGTCCCCCAGCATCGTCTCGACGCGGGTGGTGGCGACGACGATCGAGTCCTCGCCGTCCCCGTACCGCATGGAGACGAGCTCACCCTCGATCTCCTTGTGGTCGACCTCGATGTCCGAGATGGCGCTCTGCACCGCGGGCGACCAGTTGACCAGGCGCTCGGCGCGGTAGATCAGCCCATCGTCGAACATCTTCTTGAACACGGCGCGGACGGCCCGGGACAGCCCCTCGTCCAGCGTGAACCGCTCGCGGGACCAGTCGACCCCGTCTCCCAGGCGGGCCATCTGCCCGAGGATCGCGCCGCCGGACTCGGCCTTCCAGTCCCAGACGCGCTGGACGAACGCCTCGCGCCCCAGCTCGCGCCGGGTGGGGCCGCCCGCCTCGGCGAGCTGCCGCTCGACGACGGCCTGGGTCGCGATGCCGGCGTGGTCCATGCCGGGCAGCCACAGCGCGTCGAACCCCTGCATGCGGCGCCGCCGCGTGAGGATGTCGATCAGCGTGTGGTCCATGGCGTGCCCCAGGTGCAGGCTGCCGGTGACGTTGGGCGGGGGGATGACGATGCAGTACGGGTCCCTGCCGGACTCCGGGTGCGCGGTGAAGTACCCCTTGTCGACCCAGCCCTGGTAGAGGGCACCCTCTACCTCCGCCGGGCTCCACTTGGGGGGGAGTTCGGCGGTCTTCTCAGGCAGGGTCTCGGTCACGCCCTTGAGTCTACGAGGCCCCCACGACGTGTTTCCGTGGCCCCGCGGAGTTGTCCACAGGCGGCCTCAACCGGGGATGAACGCCGCCTGGAGATGGTCGAAGCCCAGGACCGGGGCGAGGGACCCGGTACGGATGAGCACGGGATCGAGGGCGCGGACCTGCCCGCTGGTGGGCTCGTAGACCCGCCAGGTCCCGTCGTCCGCGATCCGGAGAGCGAGGGTGTAGTGCCGTGGGACCGCGGTGCCGACCAGCAGCGGGACCGGCCGCCGCGCCGCCAGCGCGGCCTCGACCTGCCGGATCACCAGCTCGGTGTCCGCGGCGGAGGCGTCGTCCACCCACCGCAGCCGGTAGCGCCCCGCCCCCGGGGCGTGTCGGTGGAGCCAGCGCAGGAAACCCCAGGGCGAGGTGCCCAGCGCGCGGGGCCAGAGCCGGTTGGTCTGGCGGTGGATCTCGCGCTGCCGGGCGTCGTAGCGGGCGGCGAAGCCGCGCACGATGCCCGCCGAGTCGGTCTCGCGCACCTCCAGTTCGGCGAGCGCCGCCGGGTCCGCCCAGGTCGCGAGGGCCAGCAGGACCGCCGAGCCGCAGGTCGTGCCGTCCACCTGGTCCAGCCGTGCCCCGGCGTGCCGCTGCTCGCCCAGCGCCTCGGCGACCAGGGGGCGGCGGTCCCCGGACAGCGCGGACACCGCCGCCACCGGCACCACGACGGGGCGGCTCACCAGCCGCTGCCATGCCCGTCCGAGGGCCCCGATCGTCCGCACCCGGCTCACCCTAGAGGGTGATCGACCCCGGCCGTGACCGCCGAGTCCCGCCCCGCCGCCCGAGTGATCGCCGAGGCCTAGGTTGTGCTCATGACCGACCTCACTCCCGAGATCACCGCGTTCCTCTCCCACGGCACCCGGACGGGCATGCTCGCGTGGACCGCCTCCGACGGTCGCCCGCTCGCCGCCCCGGTCTGGTTCCTGGTCGAGGACGGCGCAGTCGTGTTCAACACCGGCAGGGACACCGCGAAGGGGCGGGCCCTCTCCCGGGACCCGCGGGTCACGCTGGTGGTCGACCTGCCGGAGCCGCCGTACGCGTTCGTGCAGGTCCAGGGCATCGCGGCGCTCTCCGAGGATCCCGAGGAGCTGATCCGCACGGCCACCGCGCTGGGCGCGCGCTACATGGGCGCGGACCGTGCCGAGGAGTTCGGGCGGCGCAACGGCGTGCCGGGCGAGCTCGTCGTGCGGATCCGGCCGATCAAGGTGAACGCGCACCTGGACATGACCGCCTGATCGGGCGTCCAGGGTTGCGCGGTGCGTGTTACCGGCGGTAACGTTACCGCCGGTTACACCGAATGCCGTCGATCCGCGAGGGAGCGACCATGAACGGCACGACCGTGCAGGAACAGGCCGAGGTGCACGAGAACGTCGCGGCGAGGCTGCTGCGCTCCTCCGCCCAGCTGTCGTACGACCCCGCCGTCGAGGTGGACTGGGACACCCCGCTCGACACCGGGATGCACGGGGCCAGCCCGGAGTGGAGCACCCTCTACGGCACCGCCTACTGGGACGAGCTGACCGAGGCGCAGCGCCTCGAGCTCACCCGGCAGGAGTCGGCGTCGGTCGCGAGCACCGGCATCTGGTTCGAGATGATCCTGCAGCAGATGGTGCTGCGGGACTTCTACGCCAAGGACCCCACCGACCCGGCCTTCCAGTGGGCGCTGACCGAGATCGCGGACGAGTGCCGCCACTCGATCATGTTCGCCCGCGCCGCCGCGAAGCTGGGTGCCCCCTTCCACCGGCCGCGCAGGCTCGCCGTCGAGCTCGGGCGCGCGTTCAAGACCCTGGCCCGCGGGGAGGCCGCCTACGCGGCGATCCTCGTCGCGGAGGAGGTCCTGGACGTCATGCAGCGGGACTGGATGCGAGACGAGCGGGTCCTCGGGTTCGTGCGGACGATCAACAACATCCACGTCGTCGAGGAGTCGCGGCACATGCGCTTCGCCCGCGACGAGGTGCTGCAGCGGTCCGCGACCACGGGCCCGCTGCGCAGGCGCTGGAACGCCTTCGTGATCGCCGCGGCCGCCTACTTCATCGTGACGAGCATGGTCGGGCCGCAGGCGTACGCCGCGGCGGGCCTGGACGTCGACCGCGCGGTGCGCGAGGCGAGGACCAACGAGCACCACCGCGCGATGCTGCGTTCCAGCTGCACCGGGCTGATGGAGTTCCTCGGCTCGGCGGGGCTGCTGACCAAGGCGGCGCGGTGGATCTACCGCCGCGCGAACCTCCTCTGAGCCGGCGCCACCCATGCCGTTCGCGATCACGCAGACGTGCTGCACCGACGCCTCGTGCGTCGCGGCCTGCCCGGTCAACTGCATCCACCCGACGCCGGACGAACCGGACTTCGGCACCACGGACATGCTGTACGTCGACCCGCGGACCTGCATCGACTGCGGCGCCTGCGCGGACGCCTGCCCGGTCGACGCGGTGTTCCCGGCCGAGTCACTGCTCGGCAGCCCGTATCCGGAGATCAACGCCGCGTACTACGCGGACAGGCCGCTGACCCCGGCCACCGGGCCGACGTTCCACCAGTGGGGCCCGCCCGCGTTCGACCGGGTCCTGCCCGCCGGCTTCCCCGCGCTGGACGTGGCGGTGGTCGGCACCGGACCCGCAGGCATGTACGCGGTGCAGGACCTGCTGCTGCACACCCCCGCCCGGGTCACGGTGTACGACCGGCTGCCCGTCGCGGGCGGGCTGGTCCGGTTCGGGGTCGCGCCGGACCACCCGTCGACCAAGCGGATCGGCGAGGTGTTTGCGCGCCACCACGGGCACGAGCGGGTCCGGATGCGGCTGGGTGTCGAGATCGGGCGGGACGTCACCGTCGAGGAGCTGGCCGCCCGGCACGACGCGGTGATCTACGCGGTCGGGGCCTCGGAGTCGCGGTCGCTGGGGGTCCCCGGCGAGGAGCACACGGTGCCCGCCACGACACTCGTCGGCTGGTACAACGGCCACCCCGAGGTCCCCGCGGACGCCGTGGACCTGACCGGCGAACGGGTCGTGGTCGTGGGCAACGGCAACGTCGCCCTGGACGTCGCGCGGATCCTGACGGCCGATCCCGCGGCTCTCGCCGACACCTCCATCCCCCCGGCGGTGCTGGCGCGGTTGCGGTCGGGATCGGTGCGCGAGGTCGTCCTGCTCGCCCGGCGCGGGCCGGAGTCCGCGGCCTACACCCGGCCGGAGCTGCTCGCGGTCCGGTCGAACCTCGTCGTAGACGACTCGGACCCGCGGGTGGGGAAGGCGATCGACTCGGCGGCCCCCGGCGAGCACGCCGCTCTCCTGCAGGGAGTGCGGCGCGAGCGGATCGACTGGTCCGCGCCGGTCGGGGGCGAGCGCCGGATCGTGCTGCGCTTCCACTCCGCCCCGGAGTCCTTCGCGGCGTCGGCGGTACGCACCACGGACACCGAGATCCCGGCCGATCTGATGGTCCGTGCGATCGGCCACCGGGGCAGGCCGCTGCCGGGGCTCCCGTTCGCGGACGGGATCGTGCCGAACGAGAAGGGCCGGGTCTCCCCCGGCACCTACGTCGTCGGCTGGGTCAAGCGGGGCTCGACGGGCGGGATCGGCGCCAACCGTACCGACGCCGCGGAGACCGTCGGCCGCCTGATCGAGGACGCGGCCACCGGCGCGCTGGGGCGCCGGCGCCGCCGGTCACTGCTGCGCCGCTGACCCCTATCCGCGCTGCGACTGGTCGTTGGACGCCACACCGCGCTCGGTGTCGGCGCCCCAGCCCGCGGCCAGCGCCGCGATCTTCTGCGCGTAGTCCGCGGCGGCGACCTGCGGGTCGTCGGCGCGGCCCGCGGCCACCCCGATCAGGAACGCCGTCACGGGGGCGGCCGGGCGACTGACCCCGTGTGCGACCTCCGAGGTCAGGTCGAGCACCGCGTCGACGCTCTTGTCGCTGTCCACCTGCCCCTCGAGACCGAGCTCGAGGGACACGGCGGTCAGCCATTCGGTCATGGCCTGGGAGTCGTCACTCATGGCGGGGAGGTACCCGTTATCCGCCGAACAACGCGGGAATCTTGATCACGAGCTGCCACAGGCCGTAGAGGAACGGCAGCCCGACCCACAACCACGCCACGACGACGAGCACCGTCGGCGCCTTGCCCTGCTGCGTCTGGTCGCTCACGCCTGTGCCCCCGAGGTCCGCGCGGTGTCCGGTTCCGGTTCGTGCCACTTGTCCGCCACCGGTCTGACCAGCTCGTTCGCCACGAAGCCGAGCACCAGCAGGACGATCATGACCAGGAAGGCCGGGGTGTACTTCGACGGCCCCGCGATGTCGGAGCGGGAGTCCGCGATCGCGTTGACGATGATCGGGCCCAGGACGCCCGCGGTGGACCAGGCGGTGAGCAGCCTGCCGTGGATCGCGCCGACCTGGTAGGTGCCGAAGAGGTCCCGCAGGTAGGCCGGGATCGTGGCGAACCCGGCGCCGTAGAACGACAGGATCAGGCACGCGCACAACAGGAAGACGGCCTTGTTGGTCTCCCCGATGAACGTCAGCGCGACGTAGAGCAGCGCCCCGACACCGAGGTAGATCCGGTAGATGTTCTTGCGGCCGATGAGGTCCGACAGCGAGGACCACACGAACCGGCCCAGCATGTTCGCCAGCGACAGGATCGACACGAACGCGACCGCCGCGGCCGTCAGGGTCCGGGCGGGCGAGGAGTCGCGGAAGAAGTCCTGGTAGATCGGGTTGGCCTTCTCCAGGATGCCGATGCCTGCGGTCACGTTGAAGCACAGCACGATCCAGAGCAGCCAGAACTGCGGAGTCCTGATCGCGTTCGCGGCGGAGACGCCCGCCTTGCTGACCATGGCCCTGGTCCTCTGCACGGCCGGGTCCCAGCCCGCGGGCCTCCACCCGTCCGCGGGGACGCGGATCAGTAGCCAGCCCATCGTCATGAACACCGCGTAGACCAGGCCGTGGATGAGGAAGGCGAGCGCGATCCCGTTCGTGTCGGGGTCGTTCCCGCTCGCCCCGAACGCCGTCAGCATCGACGACGTCCAGGGGTTGGCGATCAGCGCGCCGCCGCCGAAGCCCATGATCGCGATGCCCGTGGACAGGCCCGGGCGGTCCGGGAACCACTTGATGAGCGTCGAGACCGGCGAGATGTAGCCGATGCCGAGCCCGATCCCGCCGATGCCGCCGTACCCGACGACGACCAGCCAGTACCACCCCAGCCAGATGCCCAGCGCCGAGACGAGGAACCCCGTCACGAAGCAGGCCGACGACACCGCCATGGCCCACCGCGGGCCGTTCGAGTCCACCTTCGTCCCGAACACCGCGGCCGACAGGCCCAGCATCACGATGCCGAGCGTGAACGGCAGGGCGCTGGCCACGCCCCCGATGTCCATGCCCTCTGGATCAACCGCGGCAAGCGGTCCGTGGTGCTGGACCTCAAGTCCGACGACGGCCTGGCCGCCGCGCACCGCCTGGTCGCCACCGCGGACGTCGTGCTGGCGAACCTCGGGCCGGGCGCGACCGCCCGGCTCGGCCTCGACGGCGACACCCTGCGGGCGGCACGACCGGAGCTGGTCACCTGCGAGCTGTCCGGGTACGGCGAGGGCGGCCCGTCGGGCGGGCGCAAGGCCTACGACGCGCTGATCCAGTCCGAGGCGGGCCTGCTGGAGCTGACCGGCGAGGGCGACGTGACCGCACGGACCGGCATCTCGGTGGCCGACATCGCGGGCGGGGTGCAGGCCCAGTCGGCGGTGCTGGCGGCCCTGTTCCACCGCGAGCGGACCGGGGAGGGCGCGACCCTGCGGATCTCCCTGCTCGAAGCGCTGGTCGAGTGGATGCAGCAGCCGATGCTGTACGCGCTGGGCACCGGGCGGGCACCCGTCCGCGCGGGCGGGCACCACCCGTCGATCGCGCCGTACGGTCCCTTCCCGTGCGCCGACGGCGCCGTCCACCTGGCCGTGCAGAACGAGCGGGAGTGGGTCCGGCTCTGCACGACCGTCCTCGGCGACGCCGGCGTCGCCACCGACCCCCGCTTCACGACGGTCTCGGCGCGAGTGGCGAACCGACCGGCTCTGCACGCGTTGCTGGAGAGCCGGTTCTCGGCGCTGACGCAGGAGCGGCTCGGCGCGCTCCTCGACGAGGCCGACATCGCCTGGTCCGCGGTCGGGCACGTCGCCGAGCTCCCCGAGCACCCCCAGCTCGCCGCCCGAAAGCGCTTCGCCCCGGTCACCGTCCCCGGCGGAGCCCCCGTGCCGATGGCGCTCCCGCCCGTCGACTCCAGCGCCTGGACCCCACCGCTCGACGCCGAGGTCCCCGCCCTGGGCGCCCACACCGCCGAGATCCTCGCCGAGCTCGGCTACGCCCCCGCGGAGATCGCCGCCCTGACGGCCTGACCTCTGTCCGACTCGGATGTCGGAGGTGAGGGGCTCGCGGAATGCGGGACGCCCGGCTCCCTGGAGGGAACCGGGCGTCCGGGTCGTGCCGTGCTCAGGCGGAGCGTTCGCCGCGCTCGCGGCGCGGGGGGCGCCTCGGGACGATGGTGGGGTTGACGTTGTTGCGGACCGTCTCCCCCGTGACCACCACGCGGGCCACGTCGTCCCGGCTCGGGATGTCGTACATGACCGGGAGGAGGACCTCCTCCATGATCGCGCGGAGACCGCGGGCGCCGGTGCCGCGGAGGATGGCCTGGTCGGCCACCGCCTCCATGGCGTCGTCGCTGAACTCCAGCTCCACGCCGTCCATCTCGAAGAGCTTGCGGTACTGCTTGACCAGCGCGTTCCGCGGCTCGGTGAGGATCTTGACCAGCGCGTCCTTGTCCAGCGAGGTCACCGACGCCACCACGGGGAGGCGGCCGATGAACTCGGGGATCAGGCCGAACTTGATCAGGTCCTCCGGCATGGTGTCCGCGAAGGACTCCGCGCCGTCCAGCTCCTTGTTGGACCGGATCTCCGCGCCGAAGCCGAGCCCGCGCCGACCGACCCGGTCCGAGATGATCTTCTCGAGACCCGCGAACGCGCCCGCCACGATGAACAGCACGTTCGTGGTGTCGATCTGGATGAACTCCTGGTGGGGGTGCTTGCGCCCGCCCTGCGGCGGCACCGAGGCGGTGGTGCCCTCCAGGATCTTCAGCAGCGCCTGCTGCACGCCCTCGCCGGAGACGTCCCGCGTGATCGACGGGTTCTCCGACTTGCGGGCGATCTTGTCGACCTCGTCGATGTAGATGATCCCGGTCTCGGCACGCTTCACGTCGTAGTCCGCGGCCTGGATCAGCTTGAGCAGGATGTTCTCGACGTCCTCACCCACGTACCCGGCCTCGGTCAGCGCCGTGGCGTCCGCGATCGCGAACGGGACGTTCAGCAGCTTGGCCAGGGTCTGCGCGAGGTAGGTCTTGCCACAGCCGGTCGGCCCGAGCATGAGGATGTTCGACTTGGCCAGCTCGACCCCGTCGCCGTCCCCGCGCGAGCGGTCCCCGGCCTGGATGCGCTTGTAGTGGTTGTAGACGGCCACGGACAGCGTCCGCTTCGTCTGCGCCTGGCCCACGACGTACTGGTCGAGGAACTCGTGGATCTCGGCGGGCTTGGGCAGCTCGTCGAGCTTCACGTCGCCGGTCTCGGCGAGCTCCTCCTCGATGATCTCGTTGCAGAGATCGATGCACTCGTCGCAGATGTAGACGCCGGGACCGGCGATGAGCTTCTTGACCTGCTTCTGGCTCTTCCCGCAGAAGGAGCACTTGAGCAGGTCACCGCCGTCACCGATGCGTGCCATGAATGCAGCCCCAGTCCCATCCGGTGTGGCCTGGTCGGCCACGCCCACGTCGTCACAGACGGTACCTGCCAGAAGCCGCCCCCGCGATGGATCGATGGTCCTTCTCGCGGGTCCGGTCGGCAGACGGTCGTTATCGGTGCGTCCGTACAAGTTGCGGGCGCCGGGACCCGAGGGTCCCGGCGACCACCGGTCGTGCCTAGCCGACCGCGGAGAGCTTCCGGCTCTGGATGATCTCGTCGACGATCCCGTAGTCCTTGGCCTCGGTGGCCGTGAGGATGCGGTCCCGCTCGATGTCGTCGTGCACCTGCTGCGGCGTCCGCCCGGTGTGGTGGGCGAGCGTGCCCTCGAGTAGCGCACGCATCCGGGTGATCTCCGCGGCCTGGATCTCCAGGTCGGACACCTGGCCGTAGAAGCCCTCGGTGGCCGGCTGGTGGATCAGGATCCGCGCGTTCTGCACCGCGAGCCGACGCCCGGGGGTACCGGCGGCGAGCAGCACGGCCGCGGCCGACGCCGCCTGCCCGAGGCAGACGGTCTGGATGTCGGGGCGGATGAACTGCATGGTGTCGTAGATCGCCATCAGCGACGTGAACGACCCGCCGGGCGAGTTGATGTACATCGAGATCTCGCGGTCCGGGTCCGCCGACTCGAGGCACAGCAGCTGGGCCATGACGTCGTTCGCCGAGGCGTCGTCGATCTGCACCCCGAGGAAGATGATGCGCTCCTCGAAGAGCTTGTTGTACGGGTTCGACTCCTTGACCCCGTACGAGGTGCGCTCCACGAAGGACGGGAGCACGTACCGCGACTGTGCCGACTTCGGGGCGGAGCCCCCCGGCATCTGGAAACCACTCATCACGCGTTCCCGTTCTCGCTCGGGTGCGGGAGGTCGCCCGCACGCGACACGACGTGGTCGACGAACCCGTACTCCAGGGCCTCCTGCGCGGAGAACCACCGGTCGCGGTCGAAGTCCTGGGTGATCTTCTCGACGGTCTGGCCGGTGTGCCCGGCGATCAGCGCCGCCATCTCCTGCTTGTGCCGACGGAACAGCTCGGCCTGGATCCGGATGTCCGACTCCGAGCCGCCGACGCCCGCCGACGGCTGGTGCATCAGGATCTGCGTGTGCGGCAGCGCGTACCGCTTGCCCGGCGTGCCTGCGGAGAGGAGGAACTGCCCCATCGACGCGGCCAGGCCCATCGCGGTGGTCGACACGTCGCAGGAGATGAACTCCATCGTGTCGAAGATGGCCATCCCCGCGGTGACCGAACCACCCGGCGAGTTGATGTAGAGCGAGATGTCCGCCTCGGGGTCCTCCGCGGCGAGCAACAGCATCTGCGCGGCGATCCGGTTGGCGATCTCGTCGTCCACCTGCTGCCCGAGCACCACGATCCGCTGCTGCAGCAGCCGCTCGAACACCGAGTCGGACAGCGTCATGCTCGAGGGGCCCGAGCGCATCTGCAGCGCCCGGCGATCCTCCACGAGACGGTCCGCGATCGAGCGCGGGCCGGTGTCCTGCTGACTCACTTCACCCTGCCTTCTGCTGGCTACTCGGGGGTTCGCACGTCCGGCGGTCCAGAGACCGCCGGATGCCTTCTGGGCCCGACCCTACGCGGACGCGGGGCCGGACGGACGGATCAGGACGGCGTGTTCGCCGACAGCGCAGCGACCACCCGTCCGTGCAGGTCAGGGCGGTGTGATCAGGACTTCGCCGCGGTCTCGGCCGGGGTCTGCTCGGCCGCGTCCGCGGTCGTGTCGCCCGCGATCTCCTCCGTGGCCGCCTCGACCACCTCGGGCTCGTCCGCCGCGTCGTCCCCGATCAGGTCCGACAGGTCGACGGGCTCGCCCGCCCCGTCGGTGACCGTGGCCGCGCGCACCGCGACGATCAGCGCCTTGGAGCGCCGCACGTCCTGGAAGATCGCGCCGAGCTGGCCCGCCTGCTGGATGCGCTGGACGAACTCCTCCGGCGCCATCCCGTACTGCTGGGCCTGGTAGACGATCCGCTCGGTGAGCTCCTGGTCGCCGACCTGGACCTCCTCGGCGTCCGCCAGCGCGTCCAGCACGAGACGGGTCTTGACCGACTTCTCGGCCTCGGCCTTCGTCTCGCTGTCGAACTCCTCGCGGGTCTTGCCCTGCGTGGTGAGGAACTCGTCGAACTTCTCGTCGCTGTGGTCGAACGCGTGCACCGCGTCGTGGTGGCGGGACTCCACCTCGGCCTCGACGATCGACTCCGGCAGCGGGACCTCGACAGCGGCGACGATCTCGTCCAGCACCTTGTCGCGGGCCTCCGTGACCTGCTCCATGCGGCGCACGCGGCCGAGCCGCTCCTTGAGGTCCGCCACCAGCTCGTCCAGGGTGTCGAACTCGCTGGCGAGCTGGGCGAACTCGTCGTCCGCCTCGGGGAGCTGGCGCTCCTTCACGGCGGTGACCTTGACGGTGACCTCCGCGTCCTTGTCCGCGTACTCGCCCGCGACGAGCTTCGAGGTGAACGTCTGCTCCTCGCCCGCCGACAGGCCGGTGATGGCCTCGTCGATGCCCTCGATCAGGCCGCCCTGGCCGACCTGGTAGGAGAACCCGGTGGTCTGGGCCTCCTCGACCTCCTCGCCGTCGACCGTGGCGGACAGGTCGATCTGGACGAAGTCGTCCTCGGCCGCCGGGCGCTCGACGCCGGTCAGCGTGCCGAACCGGGCGCGCAGCTGGTCCAGCTGCTCGGTGACCTGCTCGTCGGTGACCTCGACGTCGTCCACGGTGACCGTGATGCCGTCCAGCTCGGGCAGCGTGATCTCCGGGCGGACGTCCACCTCGGCGGTGAACGCGACCTTGTCGCCGTCCGCGAGCTCGGTGACCTCGATGTTCGGCTGGCCGATGGGCTTGACGTCCTCGGCGGCCGCCACGGCCTCGCTGTACTTGGCCGGGACCGCGGAGTTCAGCACCTCGTCCAGCACGACGCCGCGACCGAGCCGCGCGTCGAGGATCCGGGCCGGGGCCTTGCCCTTGCGGAAACCGGGGATGTTGACCTGCTGCGCGATCCGCTTGTAGGCGCGGTCGAACTCGGGCTTGAGCTCGTCGAACGGCACCTCGACTGTGAGCTTGACGCGTGTCGGGCCGATGTGCTCGACGGTGCTCTTCACGGTGGGGACTCCTCGGACTGCTTCGCTCTCGTGGCCCTCGTCGGAAGGGGCCGGATTCCGCCGCGGCGCGCTGCGCCGGGCACGTGTCCGGGCGAGTCTAGGCGAGAGGCGGTGCGGGCGTTCCGGCCGGTCGGGCGCCGCCCGGTTCACCGGCGACCTCGACGTCCACCACGGTCACCGCGACCTCGCGCTCCCCCAGCACCCCGCGCACGGCCGCGGCGATCTCGTCCGCCACGGCGGGCAGCGGCACGGGCCACGGCCAGCGCGCCACCACCGCGACCTCGACCGTCTCCGGCGGCTCGCCCAGCCGGACCCCGGTGACCCGGCGCCCGGGGAGGTGGGAGGCGACGGTGCCGAACGGCCCACCGTCCATCCGGACGACCGCGGGATGGCTCAGTACGGCCTCGGCGACCTGCTCGGGGGTCATCCCCCGAACGTAGCCGACGGCGGCCTCCCGAGCAGGGAGACCGCCGTCGGCGGTGGGGTACCGGTCGCTCAGCGCTTGAAGACGTCCTTGACCTTCTCGCCCGCCTGCTTGACGTCCGCGCCCATCTGGTCGGTGCGGCCCTCGGCCTCGAGCTGCTCGTCGTCGGTCGCGCGGCCGGTGGCCTCCTTGCCCTTGCCCGCCAGCTCCTGCGCCTTGTTCTCCATCTTGTCCTTCATGCCCATGACGACCTCCTGGGATGCGGTGTCCGACGGGCGCGCGGGGTTCGCGACCACTACCGTCGGACTCGGATCCGGGGTTCCCCGGAAAGTCCCGCCCCACACCTCGGGGACGGGGTCACGAAGGAGCGTCGTGCACGCGATGCGGACCGATGGACGGCAGCCGGCCGGGGCGCCACCCCCGCCCGCCGCGCCCCCGGAGCGGGGGCTGGACGACGCCACGCTCGTCGTCCGGGCCCGCGAGGGGGACGTCCACGCCTTCTCCGAGCTGGCCGAGCGCCACCAGGCCGCGCTGTTCCGGCTGGCCCTGCGCATGGTCGGGAACTCCGACGACGCCGAGGACGCCCTGCAGGACTCGCTGCTGGACATGTGGCGGCGGCTGGACCGCTTCCGCGGCGACTCGGCGTTCACCACCTGGGCCTACCGGATCGTGACCAACCGCTGCCTGGACCTGCTGCGCAGGCGCCGGACCACGGTGCCGGTGGAGGAGGTCGAGGAGCGGCTGGCCTCGCCGACCAGCACCGAGCACACCGCCGAGGTGGACGCCGGGCTGGTCGCGCTGCGCGCCGCCCTGCTGACCCTGCCGGACGAGCAACGGGCCTGTTTCGTGCTGCGCGAGCTGGAGGGGCTGGGGTACACGGCGATCGCGGAGATCGCGGGGACGTCGGAGACCGCGGTGCGCGGACGGATCCACCGGGCGAGGACGACACTGGCGGGGGTGATGCGGTCATGGCGGTAGAGGACCTGCGGATCGACCCGCTGGCGTGCGGGCGGGACGCGGCCGACGTGTGGGACCACGCGGTGGCCGGGACGCTGGACGACCACGAGCGGACCTGCCCGCACTGCCGGGCGGCCGCCGCGGACGCCGAGGGGCTCGACGGCGTGGTGCACCGGCTCGCCGCGGAGCGCCCGTACCCGCCGCCCACCGTGCTCGACGCGGTGCTCACGTCGGTCCGGGACGCCGTCGTCGCGGAGCTGCGGCCGCAGGACCTGCTGGCGCTGGACTCCCCCGCGGGCCCCGCCCGCCTGTCCCGCGCCGCGGCTGCGCGGGTGCTGCGGCACGTGGTGGACGGGATGGACGGGATGCGGGCGCGGAGTTGCCGCATCTGGGAGACGGAGCTTGCGGAGTCGACCATCGGCACGCAGACGGAGCCTGCGGAGTCGACCATCGACACGAAGACGGATCCTGCGGAGTCGACCATCGGTACCGCGGGACGGGGCTATGACGTCGCGGTCGCCATCACCGTCACCGCCCGCTTCGGCGTGGACCTGGCCTCGGTGACCGCACGGGTGCGGCAGATGGTGGTCGCGGCGGGCGAGCAGGCGTTGGGGGTGCCGGTGAGCAGGGTGGACATCACGGTGGTGGACCTGTGGGAGTGAGCGTCGGGTTCGGGGACGCGGCCGTGGCCCGGATCGCCGCGGCGGTCGCCGCCGAGGTGCCGGGGGTCGTCGCGCTGCGCCCGGACCTCGGGCAGACCCTGTTGGGCATCGCGGGCTCGCTGCTCGGGGAGTCCGGCGTCGGGACCGGGGCGACGGCCGTCGTCGAGGGGGGCCGGGCCGAGATCACCCTGACCCTGGTGACGAGCCTGGGCCACAACACCCGGGACCTCTGCACCGCGGTGCAACGCGCGGTGGCCGCACGGGTGCAGCAGGACACCGGCCTCACCGCGGTCGTCACGGTGACGGTGGCGGACGTCCTGCTCTGACGCTCGGGGCGCCCCAAGCGTCGCTCGGTGGCGCTTGGGGCGCCCCGAGCGTCACGGAAGCAGCGCGCAGTCCCCGCACTTCCCGCCGTCGGGCAGGCGGTAGTAGAGGCAGCACGAGCGGCGACGGAAGGTCCAGTCCCGGTCCGGCGGCTCCGGCGCCCGCCGCTCCCCCGCGTCCGCGAGCAGCGGGTGGGCCAGCACCGCGTCCACGACCTCCGTGGCGCGGGCGCCGCCGAGCATCCGCTTCGCCCCCGCGACCGACGAGGCGACGTTGCCCCACAGCAGCCGGGCCGACACCTGCTCGGACACCGCCTCGACCAGCGGCGCCGCGATCTCCTCGGCCACCAGGGCGGGCAGCTCGGCGGGGTCGCGCCGCGCGGCGGTGTCCGTCCACAGCGGCCATGGGCCGGTCACCGCGACCCGCCAGAAGAGGGTGTCCGGGCCGAAGGCCGGCAGGACCCCGTGCCGGACGACGGCGGCGATCGGCGCGGAGACCAGGCGGGCGGCCAGCCCCTGCAGGGCGATCGACGCCGCCACCCGCTCCTCGACCGCGGGGCCGCCCAGCACCCGTCGGACGTGGGCGACCCGTTCGGCGAGCGCCGCCGAACCGGCCAGCTCCCGCAGCGGCCGCCAGGTCGGGTCGACCTCCTCGGCCGGGTCCGTGGACACCGCGAAGAACGGCCCGACCCGCCCGACGTCCGCCAGCACCGACCGCACCGTTCCCTCGACCACGGCGCCATCCTGCGCCGGCGCGGCCCGCGAAGGGGCCGCGGACCCCACCGTCCCGTGAGGTGCCCCGCGTCACCTCACCCGTCCGGGTGCAGCCGTCCGGGTGCCGCTGACCAGCCCGAAAGGCCCAGGACGCGATCGTCGGCCACCCTCTTCGTCGCAGGTCACAGCGAGGATCGCGGCTATCCCTGGCGCGGGGTGGGGGTCGCGTGTAACTCTTTGCGCGGCGAGCGTGTACCCGACGCTGCGTGCTGCCCGCCCACGAACACCGAGAGTGCAATCCGCCCGGCCGGCCCCGATGCAGGGATCCGGCCGAGAAACGTGCGTCCGAACCACAGCAGGAGACGAGAGGCGCGGTTCGGACTCGCGTGCACCCGAACGGAGCAGCGCAGACGCTCCGTCGGAGCATCGCTGTATTCTGGACCCCCTTGTGGAACACCGTGGGACCGTCCGCGGTCCCCGTCGTCCCGATGCGAAGTCGGGGTGCACCGAGACGACAGGAGGAGCTGTTGGCTGCGACGAGCAACCGCCCCGGACAGGCCTCGCCGACGATCGGCGGGCTCTACTCGCCCGATCACGAGCACGACGCCTGCGGTGTCGCGCTGGTCGCGGACCTGAAGGGCCGCCGCGACCACTCGATCGTCGAGAAGGCGCTCACCGCGCTGCTCCGCCTCGAGCACCGCGGTGCCCGCGGCGCGGAGGAGAACACCGGTGACGGCGCGGGCATCCTGATCCAGGTCCCGGACGCCTTCTACCGCGACGTCGTCGACTTCGAGCTCCCCGAGGCGGGCGCCTACGCCACCGGTATCGCCTTCCTGCCGCGAGACCCCGCCGCGGCCGCCGAGGCCACCGCTCAGATCGACGAGCTCGCGGCGCAGGAGAACCTGCGCGTGCTCGGCTGGCGCGACCTGCCGACGGACCCGGAGAAGGCCGATCTCGGCCCCACCGCGCTCGCGGCCATGCCCGGGTTCCGCCAGCTCTTCGTGGCGGGCATCGAGACCGGCATCGTCAAGCCGCCGCCCACCGACATCGAGCTCGAGCGGCGCACCTTCTGCCTGCGCAAGCGGATCGAGCACGAGACCGGCGTCTACTTCCCGAGCCTGTCGCCGCGCACCATCGTGTACAAGGGCATGCTCGCCGAGCCGCAGGTCGAGGCCTTCTACCCGGACCTCTCGGACGTCCGCGTCACGAGTGCCCTGGCGGTCGTGCACTCGCGCTTCTCCACCAACACCTTCCCGGCGTGGCCGCTGGCCCACCCGTACCGGTACGTCGCGCACAACGGGGAGATCAACACCCTGCGCGGCAACCGCAACTGGATGAAGGCGCGCGAGGCGCTGCTGGCGTCCTCGAAGCTGCCCGGCAACCTGGACCGGCTCACCCCGATCGTCACGCCGGACGCGTCCGACTCGGCGACCTTCGACGAGGTGCTGGAGCTGCTGCACCTCTCCGGCCGGTCGCTGCCGCACGCGGTGCTGATGATGATCCCCGAGGCGTGGGAGAACCACGCCGAGATGGACGCCAAGCGCCGCGCCTTCTACGAGTTCCACTCCAACCTGATGGAGCCGTGGGACGGGCCCGCGCTCGTCGCGTTCACCGACGGCACCCAGATCGGCGCGGTCCTGGACCGCAACGGCCTGCGCCCCGCCCGCTACTGGGTCACCGAGGACGGGCTGGTCGTGCTGGCCTCCGAGGTCGGCGTGCTGGACGTCGAGCCCGGCCAGATCGTGCGCAAGGGCAGGCTCGAGCCGGGCCGCATGTTCCTGGTCGACACGGCCGAGGGCAAGATCGTCGCGGACGAGGAGATCAAGGGGTCCCTGGCGGACGCCCTGCCCTACGAGGAGTGGCTGCACGCGGGCCGCATCGCCCTCGAGGACCTGCCCGAGCGGCAGCGCGAGAGCCCCACGCACGTGGAGCTGACGCTGCGCCAGCAGTCCTTCGGCTACACCGAGGAGGAGCTCAACCTCCTGCTCAAGCCGATGGCCAAGGCGGGCGCCGAGCCGATCGGCTCCATGGGCAACGACGCGCCCATCGCCGCGATCTCGGAGAAGCCGCGGCAGATCTACGACTACTTCATCCAGCTGTTCGCGCAGATCACGAACCCCCCGCTGGACGCGATCCGCGAGGAGCTCGTCACCTCGCTGCGCTCGCTGCTCGGCCCCGAGGAGAACCTGCTCGAGGCCGGACCCGCGAACTGCCGCCGGATCGTGCTGCCCTTCCCCGTGCTGGGCAACGACGACCTCGCCCGCATCGTGCACATCAACGACGACGGCGACATGCCCGGCTTCGCCTCGTACACCGTCAAGGGCGTCTTCCGCGCCGCGGACGGCGGCGAGGGCCTGCTGCAGCGGCTGCAGGAGATCCGCGGCGAGGTGTCCGAGGCGATCCAGAACGGCGCCCGGCTCATCGTGCTGTCCTCGCGCGGGATCGACGCCGAGCACGCCCCGATCCCATCGCTGCTGCTGACCGGCGCGGTGCACCACCACCTCGTCCGCGAGCGCACCCGCACCCGCGTCGGCCTGATCGTCGAGTCCGGGGACGCCCGCGAGGTGCACCACATCGCGCTGCTGATCGGCTACGGCGCGTCCGCGGTCAACCCGTACATGGCCATGGCCACCGTCGAGGACCTCGCCGAGCGCGGGGACATCCCCGGCGTGGACGCGAAGACCGCGGCGAAGAACCTGGTCAAGGCGCTCGGCAAGGGTGTCCGGAAGACGATGTCCAAGATGGGCATCTCGACCGTGGCGTCCTACACCGGCGCGCAGATCTTCGAGGCCGTCGGGCTGGGTAGGGAGGTCATCGAGACCTGCTTCGCGGGCACCACGTCCCGGATCGACGGCGTCGGGTTCGACGTGCTCGCCGAGGAGGCGCTCAAGCACCACAAGCGCGCCTTCCCGTCGGACGGCACCCGCGCCTCCCACCGCGCGCTCGTCGTGGGCGGTGAGTACCAGTGGCGCCGCGAGGGCGAGCTGCACCTGTTCAACCCGCAGACCGTCTTCAAGCTCCAGCACTCGACCCGCTCCGGGAAGTACGAGATCTTCAAGGAGTACACCCGGGCGGTCGACGACCAGGCCAAGCGGCTGATGACGATCCGCGGCCTGTTCTCCTTCAAGCAGGGCGTGCGCGAGCCGGTCCCGATCGACGAGGTCGAGCCGGTCGAGTCCATCGTCAAGCGCTTCGGCACCGGCGCCATCTCCTACGGCTCGATCAGCCAGGAGATGCACGAGACCCTGGCCATCGCCATGAACCGGCTGGGCGGGCGCTCGAACACCGGCGAGGGCGGCGAGGACCCGGACCGCTTCACCCCGGACGCCAACGGCGACTCGCGGCGCAGCGCGGTCAAGCAGGTCGCGTCCGGCCGCTTCGGCGTGACCAGCGAGTACCTGGTCAACGCGGACGACATCCAGATCAAGATCGCGCAGGGCGCCAAGCCCGGCGAGGGTGGCCAGCTGCCCGGCAGCAAGGTCTACCCGTGGATCGCGACCACCCGGTACTCCACGCCGGGCGTCGGGCTGATCTCGCCGCCGCCGCACCACGACATCTACTCGATCGAGGACATCAAGCAGCTCATCCACGACCTCAAGAACGCCAACCCGCGGGCCCGCATCCACGTGAAGCTGGTCAGCCAGGTCGGCGTCGGGACGGTCGCGGCGGGCGTCGCGAAGGCGTACTCGGACGTCGTGCTCATCTCCGGGCACGACGGCGGCACCGGCGCCTCGCCGCTGTCGTCGATCAAGCACGCGGGCGGCCCGTGGGAGCTCGGCCTGGCCGAGACCCAGCAGACGCTGCTGGCCAACAACCTGCGCGACCGGATCGTCGTGCAGGCGGACGGGCAGCTCAA
This sequence comes from Pseudonocardia xishanensis, assembly GCF_039541715.1. NCBI lineage: Bacteria > Bacillati > Actinomycetota > Actinomycetes > Pseudonocardiales > Pseudonocardiaceae > Pseudonocardia > Pseudonocardia xishanensis. The sequence goes on along the minus strand of NZ_BAABGT010000080.1, from coordinate 2,886 downwards.
GACCGGCCGGGACGTCGTCATCGCGGCGCTGCTGGGCGCCGAGGAGTTCGGTTTCGCGACCGCTCCACTCGTGGTGAGCGGCTGCATCATGATGCGGGTCTGTCACCTCGACACCTGCCCGGTGGGGGTCGCGACGCAGAACCCGGTGCTGCGCAAGAAGTTCGACGGGCGGCCCGAGTACGTCGTGAACTTCATGCGGTTCATCGCCGAGGAGGTGCGCGAGCACCTGGCGGCGCTGGGCTTCCGTAGCATCTCCGAGGCCGTGGGCCACGCCGAGATGCTGGACACCGAGGCCGCGCTGCACCACTGGAAGACCCAGGGCCTCGACCTGCGGCCGATCTTCCACACCCCGGAGCTGCCCGAGGGCGCCTCCCGGCACCAGACCAGGGCGCAGGACCACGGCCTGGAGAAGGCGCTGGACAACACCATGATCCAGCTGGCCGAGGGCGCGCTCAAGAGCGGCGACAGGGTCCGGCTGGACCTGCCGGTGCGCAACGTCAACCGGACCGTCGGGACCATGCTCGGCTACGAGCTGACGAAGAAGTGGGGCCGCGAGGGCCTGCCGGACGACACGATCGACGTCACGCTGACCGGTTCGGCCGGGCAGTCGCTGGGCGCGTTCGTGCCGAAGGGCATCACGCTGCGGATGGTGGGCGACACCAACGACTTCTTCGGCAAGGGCCTGTCCGGCGGTCGGCTGATCCTGCGGCCGGACCCGGCGGCGTCCTTCGCGGCGGAGGACAACATCATCGCGGGCAACGTGATCCTCTACGGGGCCACGTCCGGTGAGATGTACATCCGCGGCATCGTCGGCGAGCGCTTCTGCGTCCGGAACTCCGGCGCCGTGGCGGTCGTCGAGGGCGTGGGCGACCACGGCTGCGAGTACATGACCGGCGGCCGCGTGGTCGTCCTCGGCAAGGTCGGCCGCAACTTCGCGGCGGGCATGTCCGGCGGCACGGCGTACGTCCTCGACCTCGAGGCGGACGACCGGCGCCTGGCCAAGCGCGTCAACCCCGAGATGGTCGACATCGACCCGCTCGACGACGCCGACCGCGACTTCCTGCGGCAGGCCGTCGAGTCCCACCACGCGGAGACCGACTCCCCGGTCGCCCGCGCCCTGCTCGCCGACTGGGACGTCGCGGTGGAGCGCTTCGGCAAGATCATGCCGAAGGACTTCAAGCGCGTGCTGCAGGCCCGCGAGCAGGCCGAGAAGGATGGCCGCGACGTCGACGCGGCGATCATGGAGGCCGCACATGGGTGACCCGAAGGGCTTTCTGACCACGCCGCGCGAGACCCCCGTGCGCCGGCCCGTCGACCTGCGCCTGATGGACTGGCGCGAGGTCTACGAGGAGTTCCCGAAGGACCATCTGGAGAAGCAGGCGGGCCGCTGCATGAACTGCGGCATCCCGTTCTGTCACCAGGGCTGTCCGCTGGGGAACCTCATCCCGGAGTGGAACGACCTCGTCTACCGCCACGACTGGCGCGAGGCGATCGAGCGGCTGCACGCCACCAACAACTTCCCGGAGTTCACCGGGACGCTGTGCCCCGCCCCGTGCGAGGCGGCGTGCGTGCTCGCCATCAACGACGACGCCGTCACCATCAAGCAGGTCGAGGTCGAGATCATCGACCGGGCCTGGGACGAGGGCTGGGTGACCCCGGTCGTCGCCGCCACCAGGACCGGGAAGAAGGTCGCGGTCGTCGGGTCCGGTCCCGCCGGGCTGGCCGCCGCGCAGCAGCTCACCCGGGCCGGGCACGACGTCGTCGTGTTCGAGCGGGCGGACCGCATCGGCGGGCTGCTCCGCTACGGCATCCCCGAGTTCAAGATGGAGAAGGCGCGACTGGACCGGCGGCTCGAGCAGATGCAGGCCGAGGGCACGCATTTCCGCGCCTCGGTCAACGTCGGCGAGGACGTCACCGTCGAGCAGCTGCGGACCGAGTTCGACGCCGTCGTGCTCGCGGGCGGCTCCACGGTCGGCCGGGACATCCCGGCCGCGGGCCGCGAGCTGCAGGGCATCTACCAGGCCATGGAGTTCCTGCCGTGGGCCAACCGCGTCCAGCAGGGCGACCTGGAGGCCCCGGAGATCACCGCCGAGGGCAAGCACGTCGTGATCATCGGCGGCGGCGACACCGGCGCGGACTGCCTCGGCACGTCGCACCGCCAGGGCGCGGCGTCGGTCACGCAGCTGGAGATCATGCCCACGCCCCCGGAGCACCGCACCGACGGCATGCCCTGGCCGACCTACCCGATGGTCTACCGGGTCTCCTCGGCACACGAGGAGGGCGGCGAGCGGCTGTTCTCGGTGAACACCACCGAGTTCGTCGACGACGGCACCGGCAAGGTCAAGGCGCTGCGGCTGGTCGAGGTCAAGCGCGGCGCGGGTGGCTTCGAGGCCGTCGAGGGCACCGAGAGGGAGATCCCGGCGGACCTGGTCCTGCTGGCGATGGGCTTCGTCGGGCCGGAGAAGGGCACGCTGATCTCGGAGCTGGGCGTGGAGCTGGACGAGCGCGGCAACGTCTCGCGGGACCAGAGCTACATGTCGAGCGTCGACGGCGTGTTCGTCGCGGGCGACATGGGCCGCGGCCAGTCGCTGATCGTGTGGGCGATCGCCGAGGGCCGTTCCGCGGCCGCGGGTGTGGACGCCTACCTGACCGGCCGAGACGTCCTCCCGCGCCCGATCAACCCCACGGACCGCCAGATCGCCTGACCGGGCCCCGCGTAACGCACGAACGGCACTCTTGTGCGGACTTACCGCACGAGAGTGCCGTTCGTGCGTTCCGGGGCGTTCGCACAAACGGCACTTTTGTGCGGACCTAGCGCACGAGAGTGTGTGATGTCTCAGGACATGGGTGACAGTTCCGCATCAGGACATCGGTGACAGTTGGTGT
>NZ_BAABGT010000079.1:0-30516 GCF_039541715.1 Pseudonocardia xishanensis | reverse complement strand
ATCATTCGCCTGGGCGTGTCACCCTGCCCACCGCGTCACCAACCTCCGTAAGTAGGACATCTAGTCGCACGTTTCGTGCTGTCAGCGCCGCAAGATCAGCGAAAGCGTGCGCTCAGCGCGGTCCGCTCAGCGCTGAGTGCACGAAACGTGCCACCACCTGCAGCGCCACCACGTGCAGCGCCACCATCTGCAGCGCCACCACAGCCCGTGCCGCCCGCTCAGTCCGCGAGCAGCCGCGCCACCCTCGACTCCGCGATCGCCCGCCGCGGGTCGCCCGCGGGCAGCATGTCCACCAGCAGCTCGTGGGCCTCGAGGTCCTCCGAACCCACCCGGTGCGTCGCGTAGGTGTGGACCAGCTCGACGTCGTCCGACTCCAGGACGGCCCGGCGCAGCCCGACTTCCAGCTCGTCTCGCGCCCCGCGGATCTCCGGCGCGTCCGAGCGCTGCAGCAGTGGGCCCGAGCAGGTGCGCAGTGCGTCCGCGACCCGACCCTCGCGCAGCGCCCGGCGGACCGTGCCGAAGTCCGTGTCCACCACGGCGTCGAGCCGGTAGGGGCGGGTCTTGAGCACGTCCGTGCCGATCAGTGCACGCAGCCGGTGGATCTCGCCGCGCACGGTGGTCTGGTTGCCGTCGTCTCCGTAGAGGAGGAAGGCCAGCCGCTCCGCGGTGAGGCCCTCCGGGTGCAGGGCCAGCGCCGCGAGGATCTCCGCCGGGCGCAGGGTGAGGGTGTGGCTCTCGCCGTCCAGCACCACGGTGGGGGCGCCGTCGCCGAGGAAGCGGAGCGAGAGCGAGTGGCGGGCGGGCGCCGCCGCGGTCCGCCGCGCCATCGACAGCAGGTACCCCTCGGCCAGCGGCTCGACGTGCAGCACCCGCCCGTCCTGCAGGCGCAGCCGGTCCGCGCCGGTGGACAGCGGCTCGAGGTCCACCCGCTCCGGCCACTCGCCGAACGGGTCCCCGGCGATGATCCGGCCCGTCGGCGTGACCAGCGCGCCCGGCGTGCCGCGCAGGCTGGCGAGGTGGCCCTGGTTGCGGGCGCGCAGCCGCTCGTCCGCGATCGCGAGCTGCATCCGCATCTGGTTCTCGGCGAGCTGCGCGGTCGCGGTGACCAACGCGAGCATCGCCGGGTGGATCGTGCGGCGCGGGCCGGTGATGTCGATGGCGCCGATGATCCGCCCGGTGTCCGGGTCCGTGACGGGCGCGGCCACACACGTCCAGGCGTGCACCGCGCGGACGAGGTGCTCGGTCGAGTGGATCTGCACCGGCCTGCCGAGCGCCAGCCCGGTGCCCATCGCGTTGGTGCCGATGGCCTCCTCGGACCAGTTCGACCCCTCGACCAGTCCGACGCGGTCCGCCGGGCCGAGCACCGCGCTGGCGCCCTCGCGCCAGAGGACCGTGCCCTCCTCGTCCGTGACGACGACGACGTGCATCGCCTCCTCGGCGATGCTCACGAGGTTGGCGCGCAGCAGGGGCATGACCCGGTGCAGGGGGTGCGCGTCCAGCCGCGCGCGGCTCTCGGCGGGATCGAAGCGGAGCGGGGGGAGCGGGGTGGCGGGATCGATCGCGGCGGCGAGGCTGCGCTGCCAGGACTCGGAGACCAGCGTGCGGACGGTGGCGTCCCCGGTGTCGTCCAGCACCGCCTCGAACAGCTCGGTGATCGCAGCGGACGCGGACACGCCGGATTTCGGATCGCGCTCGACCACGCCGTCGACTGGCATCGGCACCTCGACTTCCCGAGAGTCCTCGCTCGGCCACATCATCGCCTCACCCCGGCCCGGGTGGCAAGGCGAGGTTGCGCCTGTCCTAGGGGGGAGTCCCCGCGTGCAACGAACGGGCAACGTGACTCAGCTTACCGTCGCTGCGACAACGACCCGTCGACGATCGGAGGCACCCCGATGACCGCAGAGCTCGCCGACGTCCGGGTCCTGGAGACCCGCCCCGCCCAGCCCGCGCGCGTGCCCCCGACGGCGGGTCGCTCCCCCGAGGACCTGCGCGGCGACGGTGGCCTCACCACGGTGCGCACCGGCCGGATCCTGGTCGTCGACGCCGAGGGCATCGTCCGCCTCGGGCTGCGCCAGCTCTTCGCCGTCGAGCCCGACCTGCGGATCGTGGGCGAGGCCGCGACCCCGCGGGACGCCCTCGTCGCGGCGGACCGGCTCCGCCCGGACGTCGTGCTCCTCGACGTCGACCTCGGCCGCGGCGAGACCGCGGGCATCGACGTCGCGCGCGCCCTGCTGCAGCGCCACCGCGGCACCCGGATCCTCGTCCTGACGAGCTGTCGGGACCGCGAGACGATGCTCCGCACCGTCCGCCTCGGCGTGCACGGCTACCTGCGCAAGGGCGCCGACACCGCGGACATCGTCGCGGCCGTGCGGACCCTGCTGCGCGGCGACGCGGTCTTCGACTCCCGCATCACCACGATGATGATGGACGCGCTGCGCGACCCCCGCGAGCAGGCCGGGCGGAACATGCGCGGCCCACTGCTGACCGACCGCGAGAACCAGGTCCTCCGGCTCCTGGCGACGGGCATGTCGAACCGGGAGATCGCCACCGAGCTGGTGATCAGCGAGGCGACCGTGAAGTTCCACGTGCGCAACCTCCGCGACAAGCTCGACGTCCGCCGCCGCACCGAGATCGTCTACACCGCGACCCGCCAGGGGATCGTCTAGGACTCCGCGGCCGGCGTGCCGCGACGCCGCCGGCCGCGTGACACACGTCGTGCGCGGCGAGTGGTGTTCCGGCACCACCCGCCGCGCACGTGCGGCGGAGCCGCTAGACCGGCCGCTCGACGGCGGCGTCCGGGGACTCGACGGTCGCCGCGGCCCAGAACAGCAGGGCGATACCCATCGCACCGGGATCGGGCTCTCCCTTGGCCCGGTCGCCGACATAGCTCGCCCGGCCCCTGCGGGCGCGCAGCTGCGCGGTGTGGTCGGCACCCCGCCTCGCCGCGGCCGCCGCCCCGACGAGCCCGCCCGCGGCGAACGCGTCGACGGCGGGGGAGAGGGCGTCGACCAGGGTGCGGTCGCCGACCTGCGCCTCGCCGACCCGCTGGATCGCCGCGAGGCCGTCGCGGGCACCGTCGCCGAAGGAGCCGTCGCCGTCGAGGGCCTGCGCGAGCTCGGTGAACAGCAACCCGAGCAGCGGACCGCTGGTGCCGCCGACCTCGTCGAGGAACACCTCGCCCAGCGCGCCGAACGCCGAGGTCCCGCCCTGCTCGAACCGCGCCACCGCGTCCCGCAGGCCGCCGCGCAGGTTGTCGCCGAAGTCCCCGTCGCCGGAGAGCTGGTCGAGCTCGGTCAGCGCGCCGTGCGCGTCCTCGGCGGCCCGGGCGTACGTGCGGAGGACCGCTTCCTGGTCCATCAGTTCCCTCCGACGGTCAGTGCGGGCGTGGCCGCGGGCGCGTCCCAGTACGCCGTCCAGGACGGCCGCAGGCGGGTCAGCGTGAGCGAGAACCCGGTCATGTCGAGCGCGGGCACGAAGGTCCCGACCAGGGCTCGCGAGACCTCGAGCCCGCGCCCGGCGAGCCCGGAGACCACCAGGTCGTGGAGCCCGTAGAGCTCCAGCAGGGTCGTCCCGCCGAGCCCGTTGACCACGGCGAGGACCTCCGAGGGCCCGGCGGGCAGGCCGGCCACGAGCTCGTCGAGCATCCGCTCGACCAGCTCCTCGGTCGGCGGGCGCACGATCGACTTCTGCGCCCGCTCGCCGTGGATGCCCACGCCGTACTCGAGCTCGTCCGCGCCGAGGGCGAAGGACGGCTCGCCCGTGTGCAGCGAGGTCTGCGCCCGCGACGCCACGGCCAGGCTGCGCGACGCGCCCGCGACCTCCGCGCCGAGCGCGGCCAGCTCCTCGAGGCCGAGCCCGGTGTCCGCGGCACCGCCGAGCAGCTTCTCGACGACCACCGTGGCCCCGGTCCCGCGGCGCCCGGTCGCGGTCTCGTCGGACTCGGTGGCCAGGTCGTCGTCGACGAGCACCCGGCGCACCTCGATCCCGTCGAGGCGCAGTCGCTCGGCCGCGATCCCGAAGTTGATCCGGTCCCCGGTGTAGTTCTTCACGACGTGGAGCACGCCGTCGGGTCCCGCCGCCCTCCGCGAGGCCTCCAGGACCTGCCGGTTGTGCGGGGAGGCGAAGACCTTGCCGGGCGCGACGGCGTCGAGCATCCCGCGGCCGAGGAACCCGGCGTGCAGCGGCTCGTGGCCCGACCCGCCGCCGGAGACCAGCCCCACGCGGCGCCGCGGGTCGCGGTCTCGCGCCACGAGGTGCGCGGGCTTCTCGACCAGCTCGACGAGCGCCTCGTGCGCCCGGGCGAACCCGCGCAGCGCGGGCGGGACGGGATCGCCGTCCGCGGGGAGGAAGGGGAGCGTCATGAGGCGTTCTCCAGGGAACGGTCGGTGGCGGCGTACCGCGCCTCGCCCCACACCAGCCGGGACGCGGCGATCGAGGAGACGAGCGCGATCGCGATGGCGTAGACGACCAGCCAGGTCCAGTGCCCGCCACCGGCGGCGAGCAGCGCGGTGCCCGCCAGCGGGGCGAGCCCACCGCCGAGCGTGGCGCCGACCTGCTGGGTGACCGACAGACCGGTGTAGCGGACCGAGACCGGGTAGAGGTTGGCGAAGAGCGCGGCCTGCGAGCCGTACATCGCGCCGTGCCCGATCGCGAGCCCGAGCGTCATGCCCAGCGTGGTCAGCCAGAAGTTCCCCGTGGAGAGCATGAGGAAGAACGGCACGGCGAGCACGACCTGGAACAGCGCGCCGCCGATGTAGACCCTGCGGCGCCCGATCCGGTCGGACAGGGCCCCGAAGAGCGGCAGCATGAGGCACTCCGCCGCACAGGCGATCAGCACCGCCAGCAGGACGGGTTGGCGCGGCAGCCCGAGCTCGGTCGTCACGTACGCGATCGCGACGACGTAGTAGACGTTGAACAGCCCGGACTCGGCGATCTTCGCCAGGATGGACAGCACGACGCGGTTCGTGTTCGTGCGGAACAGCTCCTTGATCGGGAGCTTGTGGGCCTCGCGCTCCGCGCGCGCCTTCACGAACTCCGGGCTCTCGCTGACGTGCGTGCGGATGTAGACGCCGAGTCCGATCAGGATGATGCTGGCGAGGAAGGGCAGCCGCCAGGCCCAGGACTCGTAGGCGCCCTCGGGCAGGAACGTGTCGAGCAGTGTCACGATGCCCACGGGCAACAGCACGCCCGCCGGGGTGCCGATGTGCACGAGCGAGGTGAAGAAGCCGTGCCGCTCCTTCGGGCTGTACTCCAGCGCCATCAGCACGCCGCCGCCGTACTCGCCGCCCATGCCGAGGCCCTGCAGCAGCCGGATGAGCACCAGCAGGATCGGCGCCCAGACGCCGATCGTCTCGTAGCTCGGCAGCAGGCCGACGGCGAACGTGCCGCCGCCCATCAGCACCATCGTGATGATCAGGATGGTCTTGCGGCCCAGACGGTCGCCGTAGTGGCCGAAGACGACCCCGCCGAGCGGGCGCGCCAGGTAGCCCACGAAGAACGTGGCGAACGCCGCCAGGGTGCCCACGAGTGCATCGCCCGCGGGGAAGAAGACCTTGTTGAACACGAGTGCGGCGGTCGTCGCGTAGAGGGTGAAGTCGTAGTACTCGACCGTCGTGCCGAGGGCGCTCGCCCACACGACCCTCTTGACCGGCGTCCCGCCGTCCTTCGGTGAAGCAGTCGTCGCTGTCACGGGCACTCCCTCGTACCGGCTGGTGTTCCTTGCGTGTGACGGCTAATGTATCAGACACTAGATGCAAGACAAGCCCTCAAGGAGGCGCCATGAAGGACCTGGCACTGCACGGGATGATCTCGACGGTCGTGACCCCGTTCGACGAGAGGGACCAGGTCGACCTGGAGCTGCTCCGCGGCGAGGTGAAGTACCTGCTCGACCAGGGCGTCACCGCCATCTGCGCCTGCGGCAGCACCGGCGAGGGCCAGACCCTGTCGCTGGAGGAGAGCAAGGCGATCTGCGAGGTCGTCGTGGACGAGGTCGCGGGCCGCGTCCCGGTGATCGGCGGGGTCATCCAGAACTCCACCGCGCAGGCGATCCGCTACTCCCTCGCGCTCAAGGAGGCCGGGGTCGACGCGCTGCAGGTCACCCCGGTGCACTACGTCTTCGCGCCCTCGCAGGCGGAGACGATCGAGCACTACCGGCTCGTCGGCGAGGCCGCGGACCTGCCGATCGTGCTCTACAACGTGGTGCCGTGGGCGCTGGTCGGCGTCGACACCATCGAGAAGATGGGCGACGTCGTCCCGCAGGTGGTCGCGGTCAAGCAGTCCGGCGGCGACATCCACCTGCTCGCCGACCTGCTGCACCGGGTGCGGGACCGCTTCACGATCCTCGCCGCGCTGGACGACCTGCACTACCCCGCGTTCGTCATGGGCGCGCACGGTGCGCTGGCGGCCATCCCGACCGTCACCCCGAAGCTGTCGGTCGAGCTGTGGGACGCCGTCCAGGCGGGCGACCACGCCGAGGCGCTGAGGTTGCACGAACGCATCCTCACGGTGTGGCGCGCGATCGACGGACCCAACCTCCCCGCCACCCTCAAGGCCGCCCTGCAGCTGCAGGGCCGCGAGGGCGGGCTGCCCCGCAAGCCGTTCTCCCCGGCCACGCCGGAGGAGCGGGAGCGCATCGCGACGGCGCTCCGGGCGGCTAATCTGATCGACTAGACGTCACACATCTGTGGGGGAAGCCGTGGCCGCCAAGGCAGCGTTGATGGTCGACTCGATCGCGGACCAGCTGTACCGGATCCTCGTCGAGCGGATCACCACCGGCGCGTTCGCGCCGGGCTCCCGACTGGACCCGCAGGCGGTGGCGGACGAGTTCGGGGTGTCCCGCACCCCGGTGCGGGACGCGCTGGCCCGCCTCGAGCACGACCAGCTGATCGAGACCCGGCCGCGCTCCGGCACGTTCGTCGCGCGGCCCGGGGTCTCGGACGTCCACGAGGTCTGCCAGCTGCGCAAGGGCATCGAGTGGGTGGCGACGGGGCTCGCCGCCGCGGTGATGCCCGCCGCGCAGATCGCCGACCTGCGGGCCGAGGCCGTGGCGGCGGCCGAGGCCGTGGAGAAGGGCGACTTCGAGCCCTTCTTCGACAGCGACGTCCGCATCCACCGCGAGATCGTCGCCGCCACCGGCAACGAGCGGCTGGTCAGGGCGCGCAGCTCGGTCGAGCCGTTCGTGGCCTGGCTGCGCATCCTCGGCGCCACCGGACCCCACCGCGCGAAGGGCTCGACGGCCCGCCACCTGCAGATCCTCGACGCGATGGCGGCGCGGGACGTCGCGGCCGCCCAGGAAGCCGCTGCCGTCCACCTCGACGAGGTCGAGGAGTGGACGGTCGCGGACATGGACTCGAACGCGATCTCCACCTAGAGATCGCTGGAGGTACACCGCATGACACCGGAGAACGCCCTGGCCGGTGCGGCTGCGGCCGCACGCGCCTTCGGGCGCACCTCACCCACCGACCGCGCGGCGCGGCTGCGCGCGGCCGCCGACGCCCTCGACGCCGCCGCGGCGGAGCTCGTCCCGCTCGCGATGAGCGAGAGCCACCTCGCGGAGGGCAGGCTGACCGGCGAGCTCGGCCGCACCACGTTCCAGGCACGGCTGTTCGCCGAGCGCCTGGAGCAGGGCACCCTGCTCGACGTCCGGATCGACCCGGCCGACCCGGAGTGGGGGATGGGTCCGCGCCCGGACATCCGCCGCACCCAGGTCCCGATCGGGCCGGTGCTGGTGTTCGCGGCGAGCAACTTCCCGTTCGCGTTCTCGGTCTTCGGCGGGGACACCGTCTCGGCGCTGGCCGCGGGCTGCCCGGTCGTCGTCAAGGCGCACCCCGGGCACCCGGAGCTGTCCCGACGGACCGCCGCGCTCGTGGCGCCGCACTTCCCCGAGGGGGTCGTCGCACTGATCGAGGGCGAGGCCGAGGGGGCGGCGGCGGTGCAGGACCCGCGGATCAGGGCCGTCGGCTTCACCGGCTCGACGGCGGGTGGCCGAGCCCTGTTCGACCTCGCGGCCCGGCGCCCCGACCCGATCCCCTTCTACGGCGAGCTCGGCTCCACCAACCCCGTCGTCGTGACGCCGGCGGGCTGGGCCGCGCGGTCGACCGAGATCGCCACCGGGTTCGCCGGGTCGGTCACGCTCGGCGCCGGTCAGTTCTGCACCAACCCCGGCGTGGTGCTGGTGCCCGACGCGGACGCGTTCCTCGCCGCGGTCCCGGAGCTGACCGCGCACGCGATGCTCAACGAGCGCATCGAGGCGGGCTACCGCAAGGCCGCCACGGAGATGGCGGGCGCCACGGCGGTCGCGCGCGGGGAGCTGGACGGCGGACCCGTGCTGTTCCGGGCGGCGGCGCGGGAGGTTCTGGACCGGCCCGAGCTGCTGGAGCAGGAGGTCTTCGGGCCCGCGGCGCTGATCGTCGAGTACTCCGACGTCGCCGAGGCCCTGCAGGTGCTCGACGCCCTCGAGGGCCAGCTCACCGGGACCGTGCAGGGCGCCCCGGCCGACCCGGACGCCGCCGCGCTGCTCACCCGGCTCGCCGAGCACGTCGGCCGGGTGATCTGGAACGAGTGGCCCACCGGGGTCACGGTCTCCGACGCCCAGCAGCACGGTGGCCCCTACCCGGCCTCGACCGCACCGCTCACCACCTCGGTGGGGACCGCCGCGGCCGCCCGCTGGCTGCGCCCGGTCGCGTTCCAGAACGTCCCGGAGCCGCTCCTCCCCGCGGAGCTACGGGGCTGAGACCGCGTGCGCGGTGGGCCGTCGCTCACCGCGCACGGGCTCGGGAGCGCTTCAGCGCCGCCACCGCCGCCTCCGCCACCACCGTGTCCTGCTCGACGGACCCTGCGCTGACCCCCACCGCGCCGACGATCTCGCCGTCGCGTTCCACGGGGATGCCGCCGCCGAAGATGACGAGACCACCGGAGAGCTGCTCGAGGCCGTAGAGCTCGGCACCGGGCTGGACGAGCGCGGTCAGCGCGCCGGTGGGGGCGGCCATGAGGATCGACGTGACCGCCTTGCGCTGCGAGATGTCGATGCTCGCCCGGATCGCGCCGTCCTGGCGGGCGAAGGCCAGCAGGTGCCCGCCCGCGTCGACGACGGCGACGTTCATCGGCTGGCCGATCTCGTCCGCCTTCTTCAGGCCTGCGGCCAACGCCTTCTGCGCCTCGGCCAGTGTCAACCCACTCATCGTCGAGTCCTTCCCGTCCGCCCGTCCCGTCCCGCTCCACCCAACCGGACGGGACGGGGGGTCCACAGCTCCGCATTGGGTCAGGTCGTCCCTCCCTGCCGGGTGAGTTGCGCACCTGCGCATGAGGTGGGACTTCCGGGGCGAGCCCTTGTCCCGCAGTGGGTCCGATGAGGATCGTCCCCGCCGGGTCGTGTGCGCGGTCCCGGACGAGGAGGTCCATCCGATGACGGCAGGGTCGATCGTGCTGTACGAGGGGCTGGGCACCGCGGTGCTCATCCTGCTGGGCGCCGGTGTCGTGGCGAACGTCGTGCTGCGGCCGACGTTCGGCACCGGCGCGGGCTGGTTGATGATCACCTTCGGCTGGGGGTTCGCGGTGTTCGCGGGCGCGAGCATCGCCGAGCCCTCCGGGGCGCACCTGAACCCGGCGGTGACGATCGGGCTCGCGGTCGCGGGCGCCACCGAGTGGGCGATGGTGCCCTTCTACCTGATCGGCCAGTTCGCGGGTGCCTTCGTCGGTGCCTGCCTGGCGTGGCTCGCCTACAAGGCGAACTTCGACCGCAACGTGGAGGAGGACCCCGAGGGCAACCGCGACACCCGCGGCATCTTCTGCACCGGCCCCGCCGTCGCGCGGTCGGGCTGGAACGTCGTCACGGAGATCGTCGCGACGTTCGTGCTGGTGTTCTGGATCCTGTCCAACCCGGTGGCGCAGGCTCCGGACGGCTCCGGCGTCCCCCAGTTCGGCAACGGCGCCCTCGGCTACGCGGCGGTCGCGTTCGTCGTCATCGGGATCGGCTGCTCGCTCGGCGGACCGACCGGCTACGCCATCAACCCGGCCCGTGACCTCGGTCCCCGCATCGCCTACGCGCTCCTGCCGATCAAGGGCAAGGGCAGCCCGGAGTGGGGTTACTCGTGGGTGCCGGTCGTCGGCCCGATCGTCGGCGCGGTGCTCGCCGGCCTGCTCGGCCTGGGCGTCGCGTGACCTCCCCGGGAGGTGAGCGACCGTTCGGGTCACGCCCACGCCACGGGGTTCCGCGCACCTGCGCAGCTACGCAACGGTTGGTACGTCCTGCCGCGACACACGAGAGGTGCAACGCATGACCACAGATCTGGGACCGGGTGACTACCCACTCTCGGTGAACCGTCAGGACCTCCTCCGCACCCCCACCGGCAAGCCGCTCTCCGCGCTGACGATGGACGCCGTCGTCGCCGGGGAGATCACCGCCGAGGACCTGCGGATCGCCCCGGAGACCCTGCAGCTGCAGGCCACGCTGGCCGAGTCGGTGCACCGCCGCCAGCTCGCGCAGAACCTCCGGCGGGCGGCCGAGCTCACCGCGGTGCCCGACGCCGAGGTGCTCGCCATGTACAACGCCCTGCGCCCCCGGGCGTCGAGCCGGGACCAGCTGATCACGATCGCCGAGAACCTGGAGAGCAAGTACCACGCGCCGGTCTGCGGCGCCCTGGTGCGCGAGGCCGCCGAGGTCTACGAGCGCCGTGATCTGCTCGCCCGCGAGGAGGACCGATGACCACCGCCGAACGCCGGTCCAAGCGGACCGAGGTGCTGGAGGCCCGTCCCGTCAACCTCGACGGGTTCGTCGAGGAGTGGCCCGAGAAGGGCCTCGTCGCGATGGAGTCGGACTTCGACCCGCAGCCCAGCGTGCGCGTCGAGGACGGCCGGATCGTCGAGCTCGACGGCCGCGCCCGCGCGGACTTCGACTTCATGGACACCTTCATCGCCGACCACGCCATCGACGTGGACACCGCGGAGGAGGTCAACGCGATCCCGTCCATCGAGATCGCGCGGATGCTCGTCGACCCGCGCTCCTCGCGGGACGAGGTGATCGCCGTCGGCCGGGGCCTGACGCCCGCGAAGATCCTCGACGTCGTCAAGCTGATGAACGTCGTCGAGATCATGATGGCGATGCAGAAGATGCGGGCCCGCCGCACCCCCGCCAACCAGGCGCACTCCACCAGCGCGAAGGACAACCCGATCCAGGTCGCGGCCGACGCGGCGGAGGGTGCGCTGCGCGGGTTCGCGGAGCTGGAGACCACCCTCGGCGTCGTCCGGTACGCGCCGCTCGTGGCGATCGCGCTGCAGGTCGGCGGCCAGGTCGGGCGGGGCGGCGTGCTCACCCAGTGCGCCCTGGAGGAGGCCACCGAGCTCGAGCTCGGCATGCGCGGGATCACCGCCTACGCCGAGACGATCTCGGTGTACGGCACCGAGTCCGTGTTCGTCGACGGCGACGACACGCCCTGGTCCAAGACGTTCCTGGCCGGCGCGTACGCCTCCCGTGGGATCAAGATGCGGTTCACCTCGGGCACCGGGTCGGAGGTGCAGATGGGCAACGCCGAGGGCCGCTCGATGCTGTACCTGGAGATCCGCTGCATCCTCATGGCGCGTGGCGCGGGGGTCCAGGGCCTGCAGAACGGGTCCATCTCCTGCATCGGCGTCCCGGGCGCGGTGCCCGGCGGGATCCGGGCGGTGGCGGCGGAGAACCTGATCGCCAGCTGGATGGACCTGGAGTGCGCCTCCGGCAACGACCAGTCGTTCTCGCACTCGTCCATGCGTCGGGTGAGCCGCGCGCTGCCGCAGCTGCTGCCGGGGACGGACTTCGTGTGCTCCGGCTACTCCGGGGTGCCCAACGCGGACAACATGTTCGCCGGGTCCAACTTCGACACCGAGGACTACGACGACTGGAACACCATCCAGCGCGACCTCCAGGTCGACGGCGGCCTCCGGCACGTCCGCGAGACCGAGATCCTCCAGGTCCGGGAGAAGGCCGCCCGGGCGCTGCAGGCCGTGTTCGCCGAGCTCGACCTGCCGCCGATCACCGACGCCGAGGTGGAGGCCGCCGTCTACGCCCACGGCTCCGGGGACTACCCGGACCGGGACGTGCTGGAGGACCTCAAGGGTGCCCAGTCGGTGATGGACCGCGGCGTCACCGGGCTCGACCTGGTGAAGGCGTTGGAGCGCAGCGGTTTCCACGACGTCGCCGAGAACCTGCTGACCGTCTTGCGCCAGCGCGTCTCCGGCGACCTGCTGCAGACCTCGGCGATCCTCACCGCCGACTTCGTCCCGCTGTCGGCGATCAACGACGCGAACGACTACGGCGGCCCCGGCTCCGGGTACCGCCTGGAGGGCGAGCGGTGGGAGCAGCTCAAGAAGCTGCGCCACGTCACGAGCGCCGAGAACCCCGAGACGGAGGTGTCGTGATGACCGCTCCCGCGACCACCCGCACGCTGACCCTGAAGGAGGTGGGCCCGGCGCAGCGGGGCTCGCGGCCGGACGAGGTGGTCATCGCCGTCTCGCCCGCGTTCGCCGATCCCTTCACCAAGACGATCGTGGAGGTGCCGCACGCCGAGGTGATCCGGCAGATCCTGGCCGGCATCGAGGAGCAGGGCGTGCACGCCCGGATGGTCAAGGTGTGGGACACGGCGGACCTCGCGGCGGTCGCGCACATCGGGGCGCGGCTGTCCGGCTCGGGCATCTCGGTCGGACTGCTGTCCCGCGGGACCACGATGATCCACCAGCGGGACCTGCCGCGGCTGTCCAACCTGGAGCTGTTCCCGCAGTCCCCGCTGCTCGACGCCGAGGTGTTCCGGCTCATCGGGTCCAACGCCGCCCAGTACGCCAAGGGCGAGTCACCCGCCCCGGTGCCCACCCGGAACGACCAGATGGCCCGCCCGCGCTGGCAGGCCAAGGCCGCGCTGCTGCACCTCAAGGAGTACGAGTGCATCGTGGCGGGGCGCAGGCCGGTCGAGGTCGAGCCGGTCATCTCCCGGCCGTGAGCCTGCGAACGGCGCATCGGAACAGCGCATGATCGTCGTCGGTGTCGACATCGGCAACTCCACGACGGAGGCCTGCGTGGCCTCCGTCGTGGAGGGCCGGGTCGAGTACGCGGGCACCGCGCTCACCCGCACGACCGGGGTGAAGGGCACCCCGGACAACACCGAGGGCGCGGTGACCGCCGTGCGCCGCGCACTGGAGCGGGCCGGTGGTCGCGCCCCGGACCTGGTGCTGCTCAACGAGGCCACCCCGGTCATCTCCGGCCTGGCCATGGAGACGATCTCCGAGACGATCATCACCGAGTCCACGATGATCGGGCACAACCCCGCGACCCCGGGCGGTGCGGGGACCGGTGTCGGCACCACGGTGGCGGTCGACGCCCTGGCCTCCGCCGAGGGACCGGCCATCGTCGTGGTCCCGGCGGGCTGGGACTTCGACGACGTGGCGGCGGAGATCAACGCGGCGTCCTGCGAGGTGGTCGCGGCCGTGTTGGCGAACGACGACGCCGTGCTCGTCTGCAACCGGCTGCGCACCCCGATCCCGGTGGTCGACGAGGTCGGGGCGGTCGAGAAGGTGCCGCTCGGGATGCTCGCGGCGGTGGAGGTCGCGCCGCCCGGCCGCACCATCCGCACCCTGTCGGACTCCTACGGGCTGGCGTCGGTGTTCGGCCTGGACCCCGACCAGACCCGCCAGGTCTCCCCGGTGGCGCGGGCGCTGACCGGGAACCGTTCGGCCGTCGTCGTCCGCACGCCGAGCGGGGACGTGACCGACCGGCGCATCCCCGTCGGCACGCTGACGCTGACGGGTGCGGGGAGGACCCAGCGCGTCGACGTCGACGCGGGGGCCGAGGAGATCATGGCGACGCTGGCCCGCGTCCAGCCGCTCGACGACGCGACCGGCGAGCCCGGTACCCACGTCGGCGGGATGTTGGCGCAGGTCCGGGACACCATGACCGACGTGACCGGCAGGCCCGCGGCGGAGATCCGCATCCGGGACGTCCTCGCCGTGGACACCGTGGTGCCGAACGAGGTGCGCGGCGGGCTCGCAGGCGAGGTGGCGCTGGAGAACGCCGTCGCGCTGGCGGCGATGGTCCGCACCTCCCGGTCGCGCATGCAGGTCGTCGCCGACCAGGTCGCCGCCGTGCTGGGCTGCCGGGCCGAGATCGGCGGGATCGAGGGCGAGATGGCCGTGCGCGGCGCGCTCACCACCCCCGGCACCGCCGTCCCGATCGCCGTGCTGGACCTCGGCGGCGGCTCCACGGACGCGGCCCTGCTCACCGCGGAGGGATCGTCGGCGGTGCACGTCGCGGGGGCGGGCGAGCTGGTCACCAAGCTGATCGACTCCGAGCTGGCGCTCGACGACCGGGAGCAGGCCGAGGCCGTCAAGCGGCACCCGCTGGCGAAGGTGGAGAGCTTCTTCCACGTCCGGCACGAGGACGGGACCGTGCAGTTCTTCTCCGAGCCGCTGCCCTCGCACGTGTTCGCGCGGGTGGTGACGATGACGCCCGAGGGCCCGGCACCCGTCGCGACGCGCTCCACGGTGGACCACGTGCGCCGGGTCCGCCGCGAGGCCAAGCGGAAGGTCTTCGCGGTCAACGCCCTGCGGGCGCTGCGCCAGGTCGCCCCCGGCGGCTCGCTGCGGTCGCTGGACTTCGTGGTGCTGCTCGGTGGCTCGGCGTTGGACTTCGAGATCCCCGAGCTGATCGCCGACGCCCTCGCCCCGCACGGCGTGGTCTGCGGTATCGGCAACGTCCACGGCACCGAAGGCCCCCGCAACGCGGTCGCGAGCGGCCTGGTGGACGCCTGGGCATCCCGATGAGCCCCCGCGAGTTCGACACCCGAGCCCGCGAGTTCGACACAGCGGCCCCCGAGTCCCACACCACGGCTCGCGAGTCCGTCCCCACGGTCCGCGAGCCCGACCCCGCGGTCCGTGAGTCCGGAGACGGGGTGCCGCGGTGGTGAGCGGCGTCGAGCCGCCCGCGATCGTGCTGCGGGGTGCGGTCGGTGCGGACGTGCTGCGTCAGGTGTGTGCGGGTGCCGAGGAGGAGGGCGTGCCGGTCGCCGTCGAGCAGGCGGAGGGCGACCCGGTCGCGCTGGCCCACGCCGCGGCCCTCGCCTCACCGCTGGAGGTGGGGATCGGCGTCGGCCGAGACGGCGCGGTCGCCGTCCACCACGCGAGCCTCCGGGCCGACCGCCCCGTGGAACGCATCGCGCCGGAGAACGCCCGCCGCGCAGGCCGCACCGCCGCCCGGATCGTCAAGATCCTCCCGCTCGACTGAGCGTTCCTGCGGGTGACGGCAGCGTCGCCGGTGATGCGGTCACGGGTCGGCGAAGAGGGCCGGGTCGCCCGGGAGGGCGGCGACGGCCCTGCGGAGCTGCTCGTGGTGCTCGGTCGCCTCGGTCAGGAGCGCCGCGGCGTCGCCTGCCTCGAAGGCCGCGAGCATCCCGGCGTGGTCGGCGTGCAGGCCGGCGCGGCCCTCGTCCGAGAGCTGGGACATCGGCCGGTAGGGCTCGGTGACGTTCCAGGCGGACTCGAGCATGCCCTGCAGGCGCCGCATCCGGGCGGGGGCGACGAGCGCGAGGTGGAACCGGCGCGACGCCCGGTGGTAGCCGGGCACGTCCCCCTCCTCGAGGGCCCGGCCGAGCGCCTCGTGCGCGGCGCGGGCCTCCTCGTGGTCCGCGGGGGTGGCCAGCGGGAGCGCCGCCGCGAGCGCGGCCTGCTCCAGCACCCCGCGCACGACGTAGAGCTCCGCGAGCTCGGCCATGGTGATCCGGGCGACCGTGTAGCCGCCGCGCGGGCGGTGGTCCACCAGGCCCTCGCCGACCAGCGTCTTCAGGGCCTCGCGGACGGGGATCGGGCTGATCCCGAGGACCTGGGCGATCTCGTCGAGCGGGATGGGCATGCCGGGGGTCGCCTCGCCGGAGAGGATCACGCCGCGCAGCTCGTCGACCACACCGTCCGTCCCGGTGCCCCGCACCAGCCTGCGCGCGAACGCCGACGGGGGCCGCGAGGGCCGGTACGGCCGCGACCGGGGCGTTTCCTGGGGGGACACCGGGCCTCCGGGGATCAGGAGTGTCCACCATAGGTGGACGCCGTCTAGGATGCTCAACGTGAGCACGCCGACCTGGGAGCCGATCGTGGACGCGATCGGGCCGAAGGTGCGCGCCGCGCGCAGCCGGTTGGGGCTGTCCCTCCAGCAGCTCGCGGTCCGCGCCGACGTCTCCGCGGCGGCCGTGCACAAGGTCGAACGTGGGGACATGGTGCCCACGATCACCACGTTGCTCAAGCTCGCGGGCGCCCTCGGCCAGCCCGTGTCGGCCTTCGTGGACGACACCGGGGCCGAGCCGCCCGCCGCCGTGCACGTGAAGGCGAAGGACCGGCTGCCCGCGCCGCGGGACTGGGTCCCGGGTGCGCTGGGGGTGCGGGCGGAGGGCCGCGCCGCGCCGTCGGACGCGTTGCGCGCGGCGGCGGTGGACGTCGTCGTCGAGCCGGGCGGGAGCAGCGGGGACACCCGCCCGCGGCGCCCCGGCGAAGAGCTGGTCCTCGTCCACGAGGGCGTGCTGACCGTCGAGGTGGCGGGGGAGACCTACGAGGTGGAGGCGGGCGACACGGTGCACTACCCCACGGACCGGGGCCATGCCTGGCACAACGCGGGCGACACGGCGGTGCACGCGACGTGGGTGATCCTGCGTGGGTGAGACGCTCGGCGAGATCGCGGCGGCCTGCCTCGCCAACCCCGGGCTCGCGGCCAAGGCCGAGATCGCGGTGGTCGGCGAGGTGTTCGGGGACACGGACTGGGAGTCCGGCCCCGGGGACGACGGCGCGGTCGTCGGGGATGGCGTGATCGCCTGCGGCGAGGCGCTGTTCCCGCCGTTCGTCGCCGCGGACCCGCACGGGGCGGGGTTCGCCGCCGTGCTCGCGAACGTCAACGACGTCGCCGCCATGGGCGGGGTGCCGCTCGGGATCGTGGACACCGTGGTCGCGTCGGAGGCGGTGGCGCGCAAGGCACTGGCCGGGATGCGCGAGGCCGCGGAGCTCTACGACGTGCCGATCGTCGGCGGGCACCTGACGCTGCACGAGGGCGACCCGGCGATCTCCGCGTTCGCGGTGGGGCGGTCCGGGGCGCCGTTGTCGGTCACCCGGGCCGCACCGGGACAGTCGCTGGTCGTCGCCGCGGCGCTGGACGGGCGGATGCGCGAGGACTTCCCGTTCTTCCCCGCCTTCGAGTCCCGCGGCAGGCGCAGCGCGGGGGACATCCGGCTGCTCAGCACCCTGGCGGAGGCCGGGACCGTGGTGGCGGCCAAGGACATCAGCATGGCCGGGCTCGTCGGCTCGCTGGCCATGCTGCTCGAACCGAGCTCGCTCGGGGTCACGGTGGACGTCACCGCGGTGCCCGCGCCCGCCGGGGTGCCGCTGGTCCGCTGGTTCACCTGCTTCCCCAGCTTCGGCTTCCTGCTCTGCGTGCCCGCCGGGCGGGAGCCGGAGTGCCTGGCCGCCTTCGCCGAGCGGGACCTGGCCGCGGCCGTGGTCGGCACGCTGGACGACTCCGCGGTGCTGTCGCTGACCCGGGACGGGGAGACCGTGCAGGTCCTGGACCTGCAGGCCACCCCGGTCACCGGCCTACCGCATCCCTGAGGCCGCCAGCGGGTCGTAGCCGGGGCCGCGGAGGAGCTCCTGCAGCTGGCGACGGCGGACTCCGGTGTTGCTGCCCTCGATGACGGGGTAGGCCAGCGCGTCGTTGAGGTACCGCAGCAGCGGGAACGCGGTGTCGTAGGCCGTCACGCCGACGATCTTCACCAGGGAGGTGATCACGTCGACGGCGGTCTCGGAGCCGAACACCTTGGCGTGCAACGCCAGCTCCGGCCCGGCCGGGTCACCGGACAACGCGGCGTCGAGCGCCCGCCACGACAGCAACCGGACGGCCTCGATGCGGCCCTTGGCGTCGGCGAGGACGTCCGAGACGGCCTGGTGGGCGATGATCGGGTCGGCGCCGCCGCGGCGCTCGGTGGTGGCGAAGCGGAGGGCGACGTCGAAGGCCTGCCGCATCGCCGCCGTCGCGAAGGTGCCGATGGAGGCGCCGCTGGCCACGAACGCGTTGCGGGTCAGGGCCGGGCCCTGGCCCTCCGCGCCGATCAGGTTCTCCCTGGGGACACGGACCCCGTGCAGCCGGACGCGGGCGGTGAGACAGCCCGCGAGCCCGGGCAGGTCGAGGTACTCCTCCACCTCGATGTGGCCCGCGAGGTGCTCGCGCTCCGCCACGACCAGGGAGATGCCGCCGGGTGTGCGGCAGACGACCGTCATGATCTCGGGGCCGTCGCCGTCCCAACCGGGCAGGTGGGAGGCCCACTGCTTGCGGCCGTCGAGCACCCAGTGGTCGCCGTCCGGGCGGGCGACGGTGCGCGTGCCCTCGGCGGGCGGCGGGGCGTCGAAGTTGGCGCTGCCCTCCGGCTCGGAGTACGCCATCGCCGCGACCGGGGCGCCCGCGTCGGCCAGGAACGGCGCGACGAACCGGCGCACCTGCGCAGGCGTGCCCGCCTCGTAGACCGGGGCGAGTGCGATCAGCGGACCGGCCATCGAGATCACGAAGTCCGGGCTCTGCGCGGCCCACTCCTCGATCAGGATCGCGGCGTCCACCCCGCCGCCCCCGGCGCCCCCGAACGGTGCCGGGATCAGGCCCTTGAGGAACCCCGCGCCGACCGCCTTCTCGAACACCGGGCGGGCCAACAGCGCGCGGCGTCGGGGATCGGGCTCGGCGCGGACGGCGGCGGCGAGGTCTCGCAGGTGCTCGTCGGCGAACTGCCGCGCGGCCTGCTTGAGCTGCTCCTGGGCGGGCGAGAGGGTGAACGAGACGGACACGGGGCCTCCTTCAGGACGGGGCCCCAGCCTCCCCGCGCCGCTGCGCCCCGGTCTTGGCCCCGGGTGCGCCGATCCTGTGCCGTTCGCGCAGCTCGCGGGGCGCCATGCCGTACTCGCGGCGGAAGGCACGGCTGAACGCGGCCGGGTCCGGGTAGCCGTGCCGGGCCGCGATCGCGGTGATCCCCGCGGTCTCGGCGGGATCGGCGAACGCTCGCGCGCACTGCTCCAGCCGCAGCCGGCGCACGGTCGCGGCGAAGCTGGACTCGTGGCCCTCGAACGCCGAGTGCAGGGTCCGCGGCGAGATCGCGAAGCGCCGGCACACCGAGCGCACGGACAGGCCCGGATCGCCGAGACGGGCCGCCACGTGCCGCAGCACCGCGGCCCGCAGGTCGTCCGGGGCGGGGGCCGGGCCGCCGAGCACGGCACCGACCGCCGAGGCGAAGGACTGCTCCAGATCCGCCGACGGCCCGCTGTCGCCGAGCTGCCACAGCGCGTCCATCAGGGCCGTGACCACGTGCCCGGTCCCGCCGCTGCCGTCCATCGCGCGTCCCAGCGCGGGGGACTGCGGGCGGCCGCCGAGGTGCGCGTGCGGCACCCGGAAGGACAGCATCCGCCACGGCTCGTCGAACCGGAGATAGTAGGGCTCCGCGGTGTCCAGCAGCACGAACCGCCCGGGCTCGACGACGGACTCCACCCCGTTGTGCCGCACCCGGCACGAGCCCGCGAGCTGGAGGTTGACGAACACGTACTCGCCTGCCGACCGGCTGATCTCGCGCGGGCCGTGGGCGGTCAGCTGCGGGCGCGAGTCGATCCGGGCGCGGTTGACCGCCCCGAGCGCGCGGGTCTCCACCCGCGCCGCGAAGCCGGGCTCGGCAGCGGTGCGGGTCGGCGCGAGCGGGACGAAGGCCTGGCAGATGACCTCGCGCCAGTAGTCGAACTGCTCGCGCGTGGGGTGCCTGCTGATGTCCCAGACCGTCATCGCACCTCCCGCGGGGTGCGTCGAGGATGCTCCGCGAACGGGTCCTCGGGCAAGGTCAGGGCGCGAGGCGGAGGTGGCGCTCCGGGGCGGGGGCCAGCGTGGGGCAGATGCCGTCCCCCGAGGCCCTGACCAGCGGCACCGGCGCGGGACGGGCGCTGCGGCCCGCCATGTCCGCCGCCAGGAGGAAGATCCGCAGCACTCGGTCCGGGTCCTGCCAGCGGTGCATCCGGGCGAACTCCACCCATCGCGCGGGCGGGATCGTGGTCTCCTCGGGGTACTCGAGCTCGGCCCACGTCACCGCCGTCTCGAACAGCTCCAGGACGGCGTCCGCGTCCCGCTCCACGGCCAGCAGCCGGTCGTGGTGGGCGCGCCGGGGGTGGTCGGCCCGGCACTCCGCGGGACAGGCGAGCAGAGCGATGCGGTCCACGGCGGGCCTCCGATCCGACGGTGCGGGCGTCCGACCTCTTTCTAGGACGCGGACCGGCAGGATCGATGTCCGGATCATTACGCCCGGACTACGGAATGTTTCTAACCGAAGAACACCTCGGCCTCGGCGTAGAGCGCCGGATCCACGGTCTTGAGCTCCTTCGTGGCCTCCAGCAGCGGCACCATCACGATGTCGGTGCCCCGCAGTGCCGCCATCATGCCCCATTCCCCGGCCTGCACGGCGTCGATCGCGTGCAGCCCGAAGCGGGTGGCGAGCCAGCGGTCCCGGGCCGTGGGCGTCCCGCCCCGCTGGACGTGCCCGAGCACCGTGGTCCGTGCCTCCTTGCCGGTGCGCCGCTCGATCTCGTGCGCCAGCCAGTCCCCGACGCCGCCGAGCCGGGCGTGCCCGAACGCGTCCGTCTGTCCGCTCGTCAGCACGGCGGCACCGCCCTCGGGCACCGCGCCCTCGCTCACCACGATGATCGAGGCGTAGCGGTCCCGGAAGCGGCTCTCCACCCACGCTTCGACCCGGTCCATCGAGAACGGCTGCTCGGGGATCAGGATGGCGTTGGCGCCGCCCGCCATGCCGGCGTGCACCGCGATCCAGCCGGCGTGCCTGCCCATCACCTCGACGATCAGCACCCGGTGGTGGGACTCCGCTGTGGTGTGCAGCCGGTCGATCGCCTCCGTCGCGATGGACACGGCGGTGTCGAAGCCGAACGTGTAGTCCGTGCCGCCGAGGTCGTTGTCGATGGTCTTCGGCACCCCGACGACGTGCAGCCCCTCGTCGTGCAGCCGCGCGGCGACGCCGAGGGTGTCCTCCCCGCCGATCGCGACCAGTGCGTCGATCCGCAGCTCGGCGAGGCTGCGGCGGATCCGGTCGACGCCGTCCGCGGAGGCAAAGGGGTTGGTGCGGGAGGAGCCGAGGATGGTGCCGCCGCGGGGAAGCAGGCCACGGACGTCCGGGATGTCGAGCGGCTGGACGTCCGCCTCGAGCACGCCGCGCCAGCCGTCCCGGAACCCGACGAACTCGTGCCCGTACGCGGGCACCCCCTTGCGGACGATCGCCCGCAGCACGGCGTTGAGGCCGGGGCAGTCGCCCCCGCCGGTCAGGATCCCCACGCGCATGCGGCGCCTCCCAGTCCCTCGATGCGACCAGAATGTTAGTGCCGTCACACTGATGGTGGCCGTAGCGGGGTACCCGGCCGCATGGCCGATCTCGATCAGACCCACGCCCGCCCCGACGGCGCCACCGACGAGGACGTCGCCGCCACCGGCAAGCTCTCCGAGATGCTCGAACGCATCGAGCGCGCCCGCGGCGCCCTCTACGAGTTCCACCAGCTCATGGGGGGCGCCGACGCCATGCTCGACGACGTCGTGGACACCCTGCGCGCGGGCGGGCACCGCGAGTGGGCGGAGCGGATCAGCCGGGAGCTGGTGGGCCGCAACGCGATCGAGGGGCGGTGGAGCTTCCAGATCGTGGAGGAGTTCGACGACTCCTACTACGGCCCGCTCAAGGACACCGAGCGTGCGCTGCGCGAGGACCTGGTCGGCGGGCGCAGGCACGTGTTCGAGGCCGAGATGAAGGCGGAACGCCGCACGCACGGCCACTCGGCGCACTCGGCCACCCCGTAGCGTACGAGCAGCGTCAGGTGCAGAGGTCGGGGTCCGGGTCGCCTGCGCCTGCGCCGCGCTCGAAGCTGATGTGCACGTGGTCGAAGTGGTTCTCGGTCACGCCGCCGCGGTTCTCCATCCGCTCCCAGCCCGAGCCGTAGTTGATCCGCTGCTCCCAGATCACGTACGAGACGCCCAGCGCGGCGCGGTTGGCCAGCGCGCAGGCCGCGATGCGGTCGCCCTCGGCGCCGGAGGTCATGAGGTCGAGCGCCAGGCCGGTCGGGTGGTCGGAGACGCGGCCGCGCCCGGCGACGCCGATCAGGTCCGGCTCGTCGAACAGGCAGGACAGGAACCGCGCGGCCTCCCGGACGTGCGGCTTCACCGCGCCGATCGCCGAGAGGTCGGCGGCGCAGTTCACCCGGGCCTCGCGGGCGAGACGCTCCTCCTCGGCCCTGCGCGCCACCGTGTTCAGGTCGGCGGACTTGAGCAGCCGCGCGGCCGCGTCCATCGCGGGCGGGTCGCTCTGGTGGCGGACCGGGAGCACACCTGCGGCGAGCAGGGCGCCGTCGACCTCCAGGAACTCCGGCTCCTCGACGAGGTCCGTCGTCGCGGCCAGCTCGACCCGGACGGTCGACGCGGTGTCGGCTTCCGCGGGCAGCAGGGCGGCGACGGGGGCCGCCACGGCGAGGGCGCCGCTCGCGACGGCCGCGGCCGTCAGACCCCGGCGCAGCGCACAGTGCGTCGACCCGGACCGGGAGACGGTCGCCTGCGGGCCGCCGGCGACCGCGCCGAGACGGCGTCCGTCGACCGTCGCGGTGTCACCGGTCGCACCCGCGGCGGGGGAGCGGTGCCGCGACACGACCTGCCTTCTCGAACCGTCGGCCCGTGCGGAGTGCCTGGGGAGCGCCCGTCGGGGAACCGAGCCGCCGTGTTCGCGACCGAATGTAGCGGAGAGGTCACGAAACGTCCGATTCGCCTACGCGCCGTGAGATGTGCGTGTCGCGTGGCGCGGTGAACGGTCGTCAGCAGCGCGCGGGGGTGCCGCTCGGGGCCGAGCTGCGGAACGAGACGTGCACGTGGTCCTCGTGGTTCGCGGTGGGGCTGCCGCGGTCCTCCATGGGCTTCCAGCCCGAGCCGGTGTTGATCTGCTGGTCCCAGATCACGTAGCTGACACCGAGCTCCTGCATGTTGGCCAGGGCGCAGGCGGCGATCGAGTCACCGGTCGCCTGGTCGGAGGTCATGAAGTCCGCGGCGAGGCCGGAGGGGTGGTCCGAGGCGTTCCCGCGGCTGCCGACGCCCAGCACCTGTGGTCGGCCGAACTGGCAGCCGAGGAACTCCGCGGCGTCCGCGACCCAGGCCTTGACCGCACCCAGGCTGCTCGTACTCATCCCGCAGGAGGTGCTGCCCGAGCCCGCGCGCAGGGTCTGCCCGGACAGCGCGGCCTTCGCCCGCTCCTCGGCCGCGCGGGCCTCGTCCTCGGCGCGCCGCTGTTCCGCGACCGCGCGCTCGCCCGCGGTGCGAGCGGCGTCGGACAGGTAGGTCAGCGAGACGGCGGCGGGTGGGGTGACCTCCTCCGGGGAGCCGGCGAGGACCGCGGCCGACGGACCACCGGCGGCCGTGGCCTCGCGGGCCGTGGCGCCGAGTGCGGTGTCGCCGAGCGCGGTGTTGCCGAGCGCGGTGTTGCCGAGCGCGGTGTTGCCGAGCGCGGTGTTGCCGAGCGCGGTGTTGCCGAGCGCGGTGTTGCCGAGCGCGGTGCCGTCCAGCGAGGTGTCGCCGGGCGCCGAGGCGCCGGGTGCGGCGCTCGGCGACGTGCCGAACGCGGCGGCCGCGTCCTGCACCCCCGCGGCGAGCGGACCCGCCAACGGGGCGGCGGCGCCGAGGACGGAGACCACCCCGCCCGCGGCGAGGAGGACGGCGGTCCCGTGACGAACGGGACCGGGGATGGACCGGACCGCGTCCCCCGCCCGGGGCACGCGACGTCGTGGGGAGCTCGACGTCGCGGAGCGGGGGGACGCGGTGCGGCCTCGTGGGGAGCGATGCCGGGCCACTGCGACCTCTCTGTGTTCAGCTGTCGGACTCGACCGGTTCCGGTGCGATCAGGGGACTCGCGCGACCCCGGGGGAGCGGAGCTTCGGGGGCTCCAGGGTCGTTCGTGATCGTTCCGTGATCCGGTCGTGTCCGACGTTAGGGGCTTCCGACCCGGCCCGCTGGGCCGGGTTGCCCCTGCTGAGACGATCGGGAGGGGCGGAGCGGCGAGCGGCTCTCAGCATGGCGGCGGGTGACGGTGAGCGGCCGGACAGTGGCTCAGCGCACAGGGCGATGTCCGCTCGGCGCGTCGGAGTGTGCGGCGGCAAGAACGGTTGCGCCGAAGGGGGCATCCGGTGGCCGTCGAGGCTGAGCCGTCCGGCGTAGCGGAGCCGTCCGGCGTAGCGGAGCCGGGCGCGCCGGAGAGCGGGCGGCGCCGAGGGGCGAGCCTGCGAGAGGGTGTGCTGATCACTCTCGTCGACGATCAGCAGCCTCTGCGCCGGCGCCACGGGGCGGAGACGACGAAGGGCCGCCTCGCGGGGCGAGGCGGCCCTTCGGTCGAATCGGTCAGACGCGGTTGCGGTGGCGGCCGCCGAGCGTGCCGGGCAGCCCGCCGCGTTGGATGTACTGCGCCTCCTCCGCCACCTCGCGGGCGGCGCAGGGCCACGGGGCGGCGATGCCGGACGCCTCGCGACATTCGCGGCAGTAACCGAACTGGTCGGGGGAGTGCTGCGCGAGCGTGCGCTGCAGCAGATCGGGCATGGCGGACAAGATGGATGCGAGTGCCACGGGGCGGTCACCTCCTGGGAGCGTGCCCAGAAGGTAGTGCTCCGACTACGTGTGGTGACAGCAGGGGTCGTTGCGAACCGGTTAACGGACACCTGCGATCGGCGTACGGGAGCGTCCGCCGTTCACCCGTCCGTGAGCGGTCGCGCACGTCCCCCACGCCGCCTCGTCCCACGGTTCCGCTGATCGTCTCCGGGCTCCTGGTGAGCCGGATGTCGGCAGGTGCACCGCCTCGCGCGGTCGCGAGGGGCGGCGCCGCGCGCGGCGAGCCGTCGTGCCCGGGCCGCCGGGACGGTCGGGGGCCCGGGACTCGCCGGGCGGCACGACCACGAGCGGTCCGGAAGCCGGCGGGGGACCACCTGATCGTGGTCACTCGGAGCAACGAAGATCGGCAATCCTGTGAACTGAGTCACAGCGATCGGGGACGCCGCCGGCGGGGGTCAGGCGCGGCGGCGGGCGTGCAGGACCGCGTCGTGCGCGGTGACCGGCTCGCCGTCCATGCCGATGAGCTGGCGGGGCCGCGTGTCGGCGGCGAGGACCTCCCAGGACCCGGGGTCCAGCCGCGCGGCGACGTCCTCGGCGGTGAACAGCATCTCCTCGACCGGCGGGCGACCGATCTCGGGCTTGTCCAGGTCCGTGGGGTGGTGCCCCACCACGACCAGGTGCCCGCCCGGCGCGACCGCCGCCGCGAGGCGGGTGACCAGCGGCCCGAAGACCTCCGGCGGCTGGTGCATGAACTGCGAGTTCACCAGGTCGTAGGCACCCCGGGGCGGGGCCCAGTCGCGGACGTCCGCCTGCTCGGTCGTGACCTGCACCCCCGCCTCGGCGGCGTGCTCGGCGATCCGCTTGAGCGCCATCGCCGAGAAGTCGACGGCCGTGACCGCCCAGCCCCGCCGGGCCAGCCAGACGGCGTCCGCCCCCTCACCCGCGCCGACGTCCAGCGCTCGGCCGGGCTCGACGTCGTCGATCTCCGCGACCAGCTGGGGGTTCGGGAACCCGCTCCACACGAGCTCCTCGCCGCCGTAGCGCTCGTCCCAGGCGGGCGCCTCGAGCATCGCCCGGACCTCGTCCGCCGTCATCGGCCGCCCGTGCCCGTGTCCGTGTTCCATGACCGCCATCCTGCTAGAGGTCCCGGGTGCCGGCGACCAGGGCCTGCACCTCGCGCTCGGACGCGGCGGAGAACACCCGTCGGCGCTCGACCGCCGCGCGGGTCTCCTCCATCACGAGCTCCGCGTTGATCATCGCGCCCGCCCGCATCCCCGCCGCGGCGGACACCACGACCTGGGCGGACACGTCGGCGAGGTTGCCCGCCACATAGACCCCGGCCACCGCGGTGGCGCCCGTCGGGTTCGCGGGCACGTGCGAGCCCATCACCCTGCCCATCATCTCGACGGGCTCCGCGGCGAGCCCCAGGCCGGCCAGTACGCCGTCGTTCGCGGTGAACCGCGGCGCGACGACCAGCACGTCCCGGTCGACCACCCGGCCGGACGCGAGCCGCACCCCTGTGAGCCGGTCGGCCTCGACCCGCAGGCCGGTCACCTCGCCGTCGACGACCGCGATCCCGCGGGCCGCCAGCTGCTCCCACTCCTCGGCGGTCGGCTCGTCCCCGGTGTGGAGGAAGAGCGTGACGTCGTCGCTGAGCTGGGCGAACAGCAGTGCCTGGTGCATGCCGTTCCCGGTCGAGAGCACGCCGATCGCCCGTCCGCGCACCTCGTAGCCGTGGCAGTACGGGCAGTGCAGCACGTCCTCGCCCCACCGCTCGGCGAGGCCGGGGACCTCCGGCAGCTCGTCGGTCAGCCCCGTCGTGACGAGCAGCTTGCGCGCGGTGACGGTCCGGTCCGACAGCTCCACCCGGAAGCCCGGCGCGAGCGACCGCACCCGGTCCCGCACGAACTCCACCCCGTACGCCTCGGCCTCCGCGCGGCCCGCCGCGAACAGCTCCGCGGGCGGGACGCCCTCCCGGCCGAGGTAATTGTGGACCCCGGCCGCGGGCGCGTTGCGGGGTTCGCCCGCGTCCACCACCAGCACCGAGCGCAGGCTCCGCGCCAACGCCACCGCACCACTCAGTCCGGCGGCCCCGCCGCCGATCACCACCACGTCGTAATCCATGCGGCCGACTCTGCGCCCGGTCACGCGAACATGGCAAGTCAGCTTGCTGGTTCGGCAAGTCAGGTGTGGCGGTCCGCCTCGGCCTGCAGCCGCGCGCGGTAGGTCTCCCAGGAGAAGTCGGCGGGGAGGTTGGCGACCTGCGGGAGCATGCCCGCGGCACCGTCGAGCAGCTCGCGCAGGATGTCCGCGTGCCCGCAGTGCCGGTGGAGCTCCGCGGTCATGTGGATCGCGATCCGCCCGAGCGTGACCTCCGGCTCGGGCCACCAGGACACGTGCGCCGGATGGTCCAGGGGCAGCTCGCGCAGCGCGGTCTCGGCGTCCGCGACCGCGGTCGCGTACCAGTCCAGGA
Source organism: Pseudonocardia xishanensis (assembly GCF_039541715.1). Classification (NCBI taxonomy): domain Bacteria; kingdom Bacillati; phylum Actinomycetota; class Actinomycetes; order Pseudonocardiales; family Pseudonocardiaceae; genus Pseudonocardia; species Pseudonocardia xishanensis. The sequence goes on along the minus strand of NZ_BAABGT010000079.1, from coordinate 3,409 downwards.
CCTCCGCCCGGGTCTCGCCGGGGGCCGCCCACATGTCGTCGTTCGGCTCGGCGGAGTCCCACGGGAGGACCGTGGGGCGGCCGAGCACCTCGCCGAAGTAGCCCGACGTCGTGAGCGCCACGTGCTTGACCAGCCCGAGCAGGTTGGTGCCGGTGGGGGTGAGCGGACGCCGGACCTGGTGGTCGGAGAGCCCGTCCAGCTTCCAGGGCAGCGCCTCCCATCCCCGCTGCAGGTAGCGGGTCGGGTCGGCCCTCACGCCGCGACCGGCTTCCGCCCGCCCCGCAGGCTGAGCACGACCGCGAGCTCGGCGGCGAACCTCCTACGCAGCAGGGCCAGCACGGCCCCGGCGGCGACCGCCGCGGCCACCCCGCCGACGACGAGGGTGAGCAGGTCCGATCCGACGGGCCGGACGACCGCCGCGGCCCCCCAGACGGCGAGCGCGACCGCGACGACCGCGGGCACGTGCTTGAGGTACATCCGCAGCACGGCGCCCATGAGGCCCGGCGACACCCGGGCGGAGAAGTGCAGCATGACCAGGAAGTGCAGCACGATCGCCACCGACGCGCCGACCGCGACGCCGTTCACCCCCCAGAACCGCGCTCCGACCAGCGTGAACACCACGACCTCGACCGCGTAGAGCCACTGCCGCCAGGCCGCCCGGTACACCGCGCCGGTCGCGCGGGTGAGCGAGGTGCTGATCTTGTAGGACGTCCGCGGGAGCAGCACCAGCGCGAACACCTGCACGGGCAGGACGACCGCGCCCCACTGCGCGCCGAGGAGCACGTGCACGACCTCGGGGGCCAGCACGAACAGCAGGACGGCGGCGGGTGCCGTGGCGAGGGTGACCAGGCTGGAGGTCCGGACATAGGCCGCACGCAGGCGCTCGCCGTCGTCTCGCACGCGGGCCATGGCGGGGAACAGGGCCTTGTCCGCGGCGCCTCCGATGACGTTCGCGGGCTCGTTGAGCAGGTTGTAGGCGCGGGTGTAGACGCCGAGCGGGGCGGTGCCGAGCACGTTCGCCACGACCAGGTTGTCCGCATTGAGCGCGAACCAGTTGCCGAGCTGGGTCAAGGAGTAGCCGGAGCCGAAGTTCAGCATCGGGCGCAGCCGGGACCAGGCGGTCCGGTCGAGCCGCACACTCGGCCGGGCCAGCGCGAGGTACCCGACCGCCTTCACCGCGGCCGCGGCCACCTCCGCCCAGGCGAGCGCGGCGGGGCCGAGTCCGGTCAGCGCGAGCACCACGCTCACGCCGATCAGCGCCGGTCCGGCGGCGAGCAGGTCGACCGTGGCCATCGGGCGGAAGCGCAGCTCGCGTTGCAGCAGGCCGGTGGGTACCGCGATCGCCCCCGCGAGGACCAGCGCGAGGGACAGCAGGGGGAGCAGCGTGGCGTCCGCGGGCAGGCCGACCAGGCCGTTCAGCACGGGGGCGAGCGTGGCCAGCAGGACCGCCATGACCACCGAGAGCGCCATCGAGAACCAGAACGCGGCGGCGACGTCCCGGTCGGTCAGCTCGCGTCGGTGGACGAGCGCGGCAGCCACCCCGAGCTGGGTGACCAGCTGCGTCAGGCCGACGACGAGCAGCGCGGCGGCGACGGAGCCGAACTCCTCCGGCGTGAGCAGCCGGGCCAGCACGATCGTCGCGAGGATCTGCAGCACGGCCTGCCCGACCGAGCCGGTGAACGCCCAGGCGAACCCGCGGGCGGTGCGGGCGGTGAGGTTCCGCCGGGGCGCGACCGTGGGCAGGGGCCGGGTGGGGTCCTCGGTCATCGGTCCCCGCGCAGCGCCGGATGCACCCGTCCGGCCACGCCGAGCGCCGCGGACCAGGCCAGCTGGGTGGCGACCCGGCGGGGGGCCTCCCGACGACGGCCGGTCGCGAGCAGCTGGGACCGCCGGAGCCCGCAGACGGCCGGATGGAACACGGAGTTGCCCACGCCCTTCGTCAGCACGAGGTCGGGTAGGCCGTCACCCACCCGCCGGAGGGCCTGCGGCACCCCGCGCAGACTCCAGCAGTCCTCCCATTCCGGCTGCGGCGCGGGGTACTCCAGGACGAACTCGAGATCGAGGACCTTGAGCCCGGCGCGGGGGTCGGAGACGAGGTTGTGCGGCGACAGGTCGAGCACGTACCGACCGCGCTCGTGCAGGTCGCGGACGAAGCGGACCAGCGAGCGGACCACGTGCGGGCGCAGCTGCGCGAGCTCGCCGGGCAGCCTGCGGACGACGTGCGCTCCGGTGTCGGTGTAGAAGGGCGTGAGCAGCCAGTTGTCGCCGTGGGCGAGCAGCTCGGGGACCTCGGGGAGGTCGTCGAACTCGGTCCGGGCACGCAGCTCGCGGCGGAACGAGTCGGTCGCGCCCGGCCGGAAGATCTTGCAGACGCTGCGGCCGAACACCGGGTGCTCCACGAGTGCGACCCGCGACCGGAACCCCGGCGCCTCCCCGCCGAGCATCGTCACGAGCGGGAACGGGATCGCGCAGACGGCGGCGAGCGCTTGGACCCGGGGGAGGAGCCGAGCCTGGATGTCGAGGTCGCCGAGGGTCTCGAGGTAGTCGAGCGCCTGTTGCGGGCCCGCGGAGACGTGGACCGGGGAGTAGTGCTGCTTCGGCGGCACCCCGCGGAGCACACGCTTCTCCGTGAAGTCGAGGACGTCCGCGATCCGCTGCGCGACCGCCCGCACCCCCGTCGCGCCCGCGGGCGGAGCGACATCGCAGGCCACGACCATCGCGAACGGCCGCCCGCCGCGCCGGGTGTCCCAGCCCGCGGGGATCGCCGTCCGGGCGGCTCGCCGCTGCTGCGCGTCGAGCACCACGACGTCCAGGATCTCCAGCCCGCGCGCGATGCCGGCCACCGCCTCGTCGAGCAGGTGCGCCGCGGCCTCCCGGACCACGAACACCGCCAGCCCGCGCCAGGCGGGGATCTCGGTCCCCGTCGTCCGGAGTCCGCGGGACGGTGTTGCCGTGTGGTCGAGCGACACGAGGATCCCCCATTCGGCCTAAGAACGGGGGAATCCTATTGGCTGGGTGAAATGCGGATGAAGGAAGGGCGGACTTCTGGGGCCGCGAGGGTGACTCGAAGGTGGTTCCCGACGGGCTCAGGTCGCCGGAACGGCCGCGACGGCGCCGCGGACGTCGCCGTTCACCGGGTGCGGCACCGGGAGTGCCGTGGCGGTCGACGCTGCGGCCCCGGACGCGGGTGAGCGGTCAGGCCGGGTGGATGTGGAGTCGCTCGATCCGGTCGCCGCGGAAGGTCAGCCCGAAGACCAGGGTCACGGGGCTGCCGGGGAAGGCGCCGCTGATCTCGGCGACGGCGTCCTGCCGGTCGCCGACGGCCTCGACGCCGCGGACCGCGTAGGTCAGGCGGATTCCATCGGTCGTTGCGAATCTCCAGGATGGGAGATTCGAATGCCGCGGTTCG
>NZ_BAABGT010000078.1:0-18253 GCF_039541715.1 Pseudonocardia xishanensis | reverse complement strand
GTCCGACAGCGTGGCCAGCGGCACGAAGATCAGGCTCGACAGCACCATTCCTGCTGCATGCCCGACCAGCCCGAGGAGCCGGGCGGGTCGGGCGACGTCGGGGTGGTGCGGTATGTCAGCGGATCGGTCGATCAGCAATCCGGTCGCGCGGCTCAGGCCATGGTGGGGATGACGAACGAGGATTCGTCCTTGATGCCGCTGGGCCACCGAGAGGTGACGGTTTCAGTCTTCGTGTAGAAGCGGAAGACATCTGTGCCGTGCTGGTTGAGATCGCCGAAGCCGGAGGCCTTCCATCCGCCGAAGGTGTAGTAGGCGATGGGGACGGGGATTGGGACGTTGACGCCGACCATGCCGGTGTCCACGCGGGCGGCGAAGTCGCGGGCGGCGTCGCCGTCTCGGGTGAAGATGGCGACCCCGTTGCCGTACTCGTGCCCGCTGGGCAGGCGGAGCGCCTCCTCGTAGTCGGCCGCGCGGACCACGACGAGCGAGCCCCGAGGCGTCCGCGGGCAGGGCGCTGACATCGACGTACGGCGCTGCGGTCCCTGCGTCGCCGGACGAGTGCTCCGGTTCCACAGAGGTCCCGAGCACGATCTCGGTGCCCCCATTTTCGTGCGCGCGGTGGAGGTGCGCGGCGGTGGGCATGGACAGGGACCGGCTCAGCAGCCGTCCCGCCGCCTCCACGACGGTCGCCGGGCACCCGCGGGCCGCTGCGACGGCGGCGAACTCCAGACCGACGCAGGCCATCGCCAGGCCGACCCATCGACAACATCTCGAGCGGGCGCGACGACCGGTCGTCATCGGCCACCGAGGCTCGACGTGCGGTCAGGACGATCTTCTCGGTGTGCCCGGCTCCCCGTCTCGGGCCATCCACCCCGGCGTGTCGAACCGCACCGGCTGGGCTCCGACAAGGGTCCGCAGGTCGCGTTCGAACCGTTCGAACTCCGTCTCGCCGAGGGTGCGGGCCCAGTTCTCGCGGAGTCCCTCGAAGATCTTCTCGCCCGTCTGCATGACCTCGTTGCCGAGGGCGGTCACCTGAAGTCGCTTGCGGCGGGCGTCGCCGGGGTCCGGCACGCGCTCCACGTAACCGCGCTCCTCCAGAACCGCAATGGTGCGCGCCGCGGACTGCTTGGAGATCGACAGGCGTCGTCCCAGCTCGGAGGCACTGTCTCCGCCTGCGGCGATCGCCCGCATTGCGAAGTCGTGGACGGGTCGGACGTCGGCGAACCCACGGTTCTCGAGTTCGCTGATCGCGGCGTCGACGAGGATGCGAAAGCCGCCGAGAAGGGACAGAGCGAGGTCCGCGCCAGGGCTCAACACAGCTGCAGGCTACGGGAGGGGACTAGACAGACGACAGTCTAGGTGTCTATTTTTCGACACCCAGACTGTCGAGCTGAGGAACACGACATGTTGCCTACCGAGAACAGAGCAGCCGTGTCGGGCGTCGCTCACCACTGGATCGAGCTCGCCGACACCTCACTGCACTACGTCACCGCTGGAAGGGCTGGACCGCTGATCCTGCTGGTCCATGGGTTTCCGGAGACGTGGTGGGCCTTCCACGAGCTCATTCCGCTGCTCTCCGAGGACCACCGGGTCGTCGCGGTGGACCTGCGCGGGTTCGGGGACTCGGCGACCGGATCCGGCGAGACCGGTAGTGCGGTCGCGGCCGAGGATCTCCATCAGCTGATCGATGCGCTGGACCTCGGTGCGGTCCATGTCGTCGGGCAGGACATCGCTGGCGCGACGGTCTTCCGGCTGGCCGCGCTCCATCCCGAGTAGGTGTGCAGCCTGACCGCGGTCGAGATGGGGCTGCCCGGGTTCGGCATGGAGGCGCTGGCCGACGTCACCCATGGCGGAACCTGGTACATCGGCGTTCTGGCGGCGCCGGGTGTGCCGGAGATGCTGCTCGCGGGCCGCGAGCACGAGTTCCTGGGGGGCTGGCTGTTCCCGGGCATGACCGCCGATGCCGACGCGGTGACCACGGTGGACATCGACGAGTTCGTACGTACCTACTCCCGTCCGGGCGGCTGGCGGGGTCCCTCCGGCCTTTACCGCTCGATGCTCAGCGAGGGCCCGGAGATCGTGGCGTTGGCCGCCGCCCGCGGGCTCACGATGCCCGTCCTGGCCGTGGGCGGAGGTGGCGGCGCCTTCACGGCGCAGACGATGCGCCAGGTGACCCGAGGACGGCTGGAGGAGGTGCAGCTCGAGGGCGTGGGCCACTACGTCGCGATGGAGACGCCCGAGATGCTGGCGGACGCGATCCGGCCGTTCGTCGCCTCGATCAGTAACTTTTGAAAGTTGCGCCCGTCTTCTCATGTCAGGTAGATTTTCTCCTATGGCGAGGCGAGGTGGCTCCGTGACCCGGGCCGAAGGGGTGTACGACCAGCTTCGTGCAGACATCTTCATGGCCCGCCTGCAGCCGGGTCAGCGCCTGAAGTTCCCGGAGCTGTGCGCCACCTACGAGACCAGCGTCGGGCCCCTTCGTGAGGCGTTGACCAAGCTGACCTCGGAGCGGCTGGTCACGCTGCAGCCGCACCTCGGCTACACGGTGGCCGCCCTGTCGGCCGACGAGCTCACCGATCTCACGGCCGTGCGCGTGGACATCGAGGGGCTCGCCTTCCAACAGGCCATGGTGAACGGCGGGGACTCCTGGGAGTCCGAGGTCGTCGCGACCCATCACCTGCTCGCCTTGCGGGAGCGTGAGATCGCGACACGCGGCCGAGGTGACGCGTGGTTCCTCGCCCACGAGGCCTTCCATGCGGCTCTGGTCTCGGGCTGCGGCAACCGCAGGCTCGTGGAGATCACCGCCGGCCTGCGGGCGGAGACCGAGCTCTATCGCCGCTGGGCCGCTCCGCTGCTCGAGGAGCACGACCGGGACCCTGCGGTCGAACACCAACGGCTCGTCGACTCCGCGTTGAACCGAGACGTCGAACGCGGGGTCGGACTCCTGCGCGACCACATCGCCTACACCACTCAGATGCTGCTCCGGCAGCTCCTTCTCGCCGACCCCGCGGTCACCGGCGAGGACTGACCGACCAGCCGAGGCCACACCACCACCGATCCGCGGGGCCGACCACCGGTCCCGCGCCGAGCATCGCCGCTCGACCGGTCCGACGCCTGTCGTGCGGTACCGCGGAGCACGCGCGTGCCCGCGGCCCAGACGAGCCTGTGAGGAGTCGCCGTGAGACTGACGATCGACCGGGACCGCTGTGAGGGCTACGGACTCTGCGCCGAGACGGCGCCCGAGCTCATGCACCTCGACGACGACGGCGAGCTGGTCCTCGACCACGAGGACGTCCCCGCCCGGTCGAGCACCGCCGCCGAGACCGCGGTGCGGGTGTGTCCAGTGGCCGCGTTGAGGGCTGACTGATGGCCCGGGAGCGGGTCGTCGTCGTGGGTGCCTCGCTCGCCGGCGTGACCGTGGTGGACGAGCTGCGGCGCCGCGGTTTCGGCGGTGAGCTGACCCTGGTCGGGGACGAGCCGCACTCCGCCTACAACCGGCCCGCCCTGTCGAAGGGGTTCCTCTCCGGTGCGGACACCCTGGAGAGCATCGCGCTCCCGGCGCTGTCGTGCGAGGTCGACCAGCGGGTCGGCGTCGCCGCGACCGGGATCGACGGCGATCGACGAGAGATCGTTCTCGCAGACGGAGACCGCCTCCCGTTCGACCACCTGGTGATCACCACCGGTGCTCGCGCGCGGACGATGGCGGATCTCGGTGCCGCCGACCCCGGGGTCCGGGAGTCGACGTTCCGCGACGTCTCCGACGCTCGCACCCTCCGGGACCGCCTGGTGGACCGCCCGCGGGTGGTGATCGTCGGAGCCGGGATCCTCGGGATGGAGCTGGCCTCGACGTGCGCGGCCGCGGGATCCGCTGTGACCGTCGTCGACCGGCAGCGGCCGCTGCGGGCCCAGCTGGGGCGCTCCCTGTCCGACCTGGTCGCCGACGCGGCAATCGCCCGCGGCGTGACCCTCGCGCATCACCCGGCAGGCGTGCGGCTACGAGGTAGCGGGACTCCTGCCGTCGAGCTCGCCGACGGTCGCCGGTTCGAGGGCGATCTGGTGATCTCGGCGGTGGGTTGCAGGCCCAACCTCGAATGGCTGGGCGGAACCGGTCTGATCGCCGACGGCGATGTCCGGATCGACGACCGGTGTCGAGTAGCTCCGGGCATCCTGGCCGCCGGAGACGTTGCCGCGTTCCGCGGCGATCACGGACATCGGCGGACACCGTGGTGGACCAGCGCCCTCGACCAGGCGCATACCGCCGCGGCAACCCTGTTGGGCGGGGACGACGCAGCGCCGCTAGTGCCGTCACCGTACTTCTGGACCCAACAGTTCGGGATCACGCTGCGGGTCTGTGGCGCCCTCCCGGTGCGCGGCAGACCGACCGTGGTCGCCGGGTCGCCCGCCGAGGGGCTGCTCCTCACCTGGCCGGACGGCCGGGGTGGCGCGACCGCGGCGGCAGTGAACCGGCGGATCCCGATCTCCCGACTTCGCGCCCTCACTCGAGCCACACCCAGCGACACACCTATGGAGGTGCGGCGATGACGCCGACCTTGACCCCACATTCCGACGTCGACCTGTTCGCCGACCCTGTGCTGGAGGATCCGTACCCGACCTACCGCACGCTGCGGGACCTGGGCGGAGCCGTCCACCTCGCCGAACTCGACGCGTGGGCACTGACCCGCTACGACGCCGTCCGCGGGGCGCTCGGCGACTGGCAGACCTTCTCCTCGTCCGCGGTCGCGCTCAACGAGCCGGTCAACGGGATGCTGGTCGGCACCGTCCTGGCCGCCGACCCGCCCGAGCACGACGTGCTGCGTTCGGTCCTCGCGGACCGGCTCGGGCCCCGCGCCGTCAGGAGCCTGCAGGCGGACATCGCCGCTCGGGCCGAGGCGCTGGTCGAGGAGGTGGTGGCGAAGGGTGAGTTCGACGCCGTGACCGACCTGGCCGCGGCGTTCCCGTTCGCCGTGGTCTTCGACCTCATCGGTCTGCCCGACGACGCCCGGCCGAACATGCTCCGCTGGGCGGACGCCACGTTCAACGTCTGCGGCCCGATGAACGACCGCACCGCGGGCGGCCTGCTCATCGTCCAGGAGATGTTCGAGTGGGTGGCCACACTGAAGGCGGACGACCTCCTCGACGGCAGCATGGGCCGAGCGATCTTCGACGCGGCAGAGGCAGGGCGGATCGGGCCGGAGTCCTGCATCCCGCTCCTCGCCGCGTACGCCACCGCGGGGATGGACACCACGATCAACGCGATCGCCAACGCCGTGCACCTCTTCGCGCAGCACCCCGACCAGTGGGATCTCGTACGAGCGGATCCGACGCTGCTGCCCGGCGCCTTCAACGAGGTGCTCCGCTACGACGCCCCGGTCCAGGTGTTCGGCCGCCGCACCACCCGGGCGGTCGGCGTCGCGGGGACGGAGATCCCCGCGGACTCCCAGGTCCTCCTGCTCTACGGCTCGGGGAACCGCGACGAGCGGCACTACGCGGAGCCCGACCGGTTCGACGTGACCCGGGCGCCCGTCGACCACCTGACCTTCGGCTACGGCACGCACGGCTGCGCGGGCCAGGCGCTGGCCCGGCTCGAGGCGCACGCCGTGCTCGGCGCCCTCGCCGCCCGCGTGCGCCGTATCCACCTCGGCGAGCCGAAGCGCCACCTCAACAACGTCCTGCGCGGGATCGAGTCGCTCCCCGTCCACGGTGTGGAGCTCGACCGGTGACGGGACTGTGGGACCTGACCTGGACCCAGGTCGAGACCTACCTGCGCGACGACGACCGCGTCGTGGTGCCCCTGGGCTCCACCGAGCAGCACGCGCACCTCTCGCTGGGCACCGACGCGATCCTGTGCGAGCGGGGCGCGGTGGAGGCGGCGGCACCGGAGGGCGTGCCGGTTCTGCCGGTCCTGCCCTTCGGACTCACCCCGACCTTCAGCGCCTACCCCGGCACCATCAGCCTGCGGATGACGACCTATCTCGCGCTGCTCGGCGACGTTCTCGACTCCCTGTACACCCAGGGGTTCCGGCGGATCGTGCTGCTGAGCGGGCACGGCGGCAACGCACCCGCCCAGCAGTTCGGCCAGGAGTGGAACGCGGGTCGCCCGGACGCCGAAGCGATGTTCCACGGCTGGTACACCGATCCGCGGATCTGGTCACTGGCCACCGGTCTGGCCGAGGCGGGTCACGCCTCGTGGGTCGAGAACTTCCCCGCCTCCCGTGTCGAGGGCGTCGAGACACCGGCGGGCAGCAAGCCGCTGGTGCCCCCGTCCGCGCTCCAGGGCGCCACACCCGAGCAGGTCAAGGAGCTGCTCGGCGACGGGTCCGCGGGCGGGGCCTACCAGCTCGACGGCGGTGAGGCCGACACCGTGTGGAACGCCGCCGTCACCCTGCTGCGCGAGCGGCTGACATCCGGCTGGCACGGCCGATGAACCGAGAGGAACGACAACGATGAGCGTGCTGGAACTGGCGACCATGCGGGCCCGGGAGGGGCACGACGCCGCCATGGCGGACGCGTTGCCCGCGGCGCTGAAGGTCGTCGCGGAGGCCGAGGGCTGCCTGGAGACCGGGGTGCTGCGCTGCGTCGAGCGGCCGGACGAGTTCGTGCTTCGCATGCGGTGGACCGGTGTCGCCGCCCACGAGACCTTCCGCGACTCGCCCGACTTCCCGCGATACCGGGCGATCTTCGCCGACCACCTCGCCGAGGTGGTCGGGTTCGCGCACTACACCGAGATCTGAGAGACGGAGACATTATGCGAGTAGCCACCATCCGCACGGACGACGGACTTCGCGCGGTCAGAGTCGACGGCGACCACTTGGTGGTCCTACCCTACGCCGACGTGCGGCAGTTGGTCGCTTCGGGGGATGACTGGGCGCAGCGCGCCGCCGGCGAGGACGGCTCCCGGCTCGACCTCGCCGATGCCGACTTCGCACCGGTGACCCCGATGCCGGAGAAGGTGATCTGCGTCGGCCTCAACTACGGCAGTCACGCCGCCGAGGCGAACCTCTCCCTGCCGGAACACCCGGTGCTGTTCGCCAAGTACGGCCGCAGCCTGATCGGGGCGAACGACGACTTGGCCATCCCCGCCGCCTCGCGGCAGGTCGACTGGGAGGTCGAGCTCGGCGTCGTCATCGGCAGGCCCGCCCGCAACGTGAGCGAGGCCGACGCTGAGGCCTACGTCGCCGGATACACGATCGTGAACGACGTGTCGATGCGGGACTGGCAGCTGCGCACGTCGCAGTTCCTGTCGGGCAAGACCTTCGAGGCGTCCACCCCCGTCGGCCCGTTCCTGGTGACCCCCGACGAGGTCGACCACGCGCGGTCGCTGCACATGGAGCTGTCCGTCGACGGCGAGGTGCGACAGGCCTCCTCGACCGCGGAGCTCCACTTCTCGGTCCCGCAGATCATCTCCTACATCAGCACGATCATCACCCTGATGCCCGGCGACCTGATCGCGACGGGGACCCCCGCCGGGGTCGGGCACTGTGCCGACCCGCCGTCCTACCTGACGCCGGGCCGGACGGTGAGCTGCACCATCGAAGGCCTCGGTGCGCAGACCAACCGCTGTGTGGCGGCCGCCCACGACGCGCTGCAGGCCGTCTGATGGGCGCCCCGGTCATCCGCGAGATCGGCCACGTCTCGCTGCGGGTCCGCGACCTGCCTGCGGCTCAGGACTTCGCCACCGGCATGCTCGGCCTGCACCCCCGCGAGCAGAGCGGGAAGGAAGCCTGGTTCGCCCTCGGAGCGGGACACCACGCCCTGCACTACCGCGCCGCGGACGAGGACGCGCTCGATCACGTCGGGCTCGTCGCCGCGGACGCCGACGCCCTCGCCGAGGCCCGCAAGCGCGTCGAGTCCGCGGGCCTGCAGATCCTGCAGGACGGACCCCTGAGCCACGGCGTCGAGGACGGGTTCGCCTTCACCGACGAGTTCGGGTTCGTCTTCGAGATCTACAGCCGGATGGTGCAGACCACCCCCGCGCCGCCGACCGCCGCGCTCCGCCCGACCCGGTTGGGTCACTTCAACTTCTTCGTCCCCGAGCCGCGGCGGATGGAGCGGATGCTGGTCGAGCTGTTCGACTTCCGGGTGTCCGACCGGATCGAGGAGGGCGTGTTCCTGCGCTGCAACGTCGACCACCACGGCATCGGGGTCTTCCCGGGCCCCGGGCAGATCCACCACTGTGCCTGGGAGTACCCGACGATCGTCGAGGTCGCCGCGATCGCCGACCTCGTCGACGCCCGCGGCGAGACGGTGCTCTGGGGCCCGCTGCGGCACGGCATGGGTCGCAACATCGCCACCTACGTCCAGGAGCCGAGCGGTTTGGTCCAGGAGTTCTACTGCGACATGGAGCGCATCTACGACGACGAGGCCCACACCCCGGGCGAGTGGACCTTCGACGGGCACAAGTGGGTCAGCCTGTGGGGCCCGCACCTGACGCCGGAGGGCTTCTCCGAGCTGGGGCTGCCGCCGGGCACGCGCACATGACCACCACCGACGGTCGTGTCCTGGCCGACCACCTCCGCTGGGCCGAGTCGCCGAGGTTCCGGGACGGTGTGGTCTGGGTGTCGGACACCCAGGGATCGAGGCTCATCGAGATCCGACCGGAGGGCACGCGGGTCCACGAGCTGGACACCGCGGTGAACGGCACCGGGTTTCTGCCCTCCGGTGAGCTCGTCGCCGCCCGGATGCACGGCGCCCGGCTCGACCGCTTCGACGGCGAGCGGTGGGCGCTGCACGCCGACCTCACCGGGCTGGTCACCGGGAAGCTCGGTGACCTGATCGCCCTGCCGGACGGCACGGTCTACGTCGATGAGGTGCACTCGCCTGACCTCCCGGGCAGGCTCCTGCGGATCGACCCCGAGGGACGCGCGTCGGTCGCCGCCGAGGACCTGATGTTCCCCAACGGTCTCGCGCTGATCGGCCGCACCGCGACCCTGCTCGTCGCCGAGACGTTCGCGGGAAGGATCACGGCCTTCTCCGTCGACGCGGACGGCGCCTTGAGCGGTCGCCGCGCGTGGTTCGACCTCTGGGCCGAACTGGGGAAGCCCTTCCGGCCCGACGGCGCGTGCGGGCTCCCGGACGGGTCGGTGTGGGTCGCGGCCACGGACGGCAACGCCTTCCTCCGGCTCCGCGACGGCACGCTCGTCGACCGCATCGACGTCGACGACTTCGCGATCGCCTGCTGGCCCGGCGCCGACGGCGAGCTGCTGCTCACCACCGCCACGAGCCTCGATCCCGCCGTCCCCGTGATGGAGGCGGCCCACCAGCAGGGCACCCGGGCCCGGGTCGTCGCGGTCCGGCCCCCCACCTTCGACGACGAGGGATGACCATGACCGACACGAACCGAGTCGACGTCGCCGTGATCGGCTGCGGCACCACCGGCCTCGCGCTCGCGCGGCTGCTCGAGCTCGAGGGACTGAGCGTCGCCGTGATCGACCGCGGGCGGATGCCGATGGCCCGCCCGCGGGCGACCCATCTCGACGACGAGACGATGCGGGCCTTCCAGACCCTCGGCCTGGAGCACCTGGAGAAGTCCTTCTCGCTCGTCGGGACCTACCGCCACTACGACGCCAAATGGCGGGTGATCATGGCGATGGACATGAACCGCGGGCTCACCGAGCAGGGCTGGCAGTCCGACTACATGTTCCACCAGCCGGACTTCGAGGCGGTGCTGCGCGGGTACGCCCACGAGTACCCCGCCGCACGGACCTACTTCGGCTGGGAGGTCCGCGCGCTGGCCGAGGAGCCGGACGGCGTCCTGGTCACCCTGCAGGAGACCGCCACCTCGGTCGAGGAGCGGATCGAGGCGAGCTACGTCGTCGGCTGCGACGGCGCGAACTCGACGGTCCGGAGCTTCATGGGCTGCACGCAGATCGATCACCACGCGACACACCGGTCGTTGATCGTCGACATCGTGCCGTTCGTCGAGAAGGACCGCCTGCCGGGGCGGGACTCCTGGATCCAGGGCGCGATCCGGAACCCGCTCACGCTCGTCCCGATCGCGGAGCCGCGGCTCCGGTTCGAGCTGATGCTGCGCGAGGACGACGACCCACGGGAATTCGAACGGACCGACAAGGCCTACGAGGTCGTCGCTCCGTGGTTCAAGCCCTTCGAGTACCGGCTGCTGCGCTGCGACGTCTACGAGTGGCGCTCGCTCACGGCGACCCCGTGGCGGGTCGGTCGCGTCCTGCTCGCCGGCGACTCCGCGCACACCATGCCACCGCACCTGGGCCAGGGGATGTGCTCCGGGATCCGGGACGCCACCGCGCTGGCCTGGAAGCTGGGCCGGGTCGTCCGAGGGGAGTCCGACGACGCTCTCCTGGACTCCTACGAGACCGAACGCCGCCCGCACGTGGCGACCTACACCACGCTCGCCGCCGAACTGGCGAACCGGATCGAGACGCTCGAGGCGCCGGAGGAGGAGCCCCCGGTGTTCGCGGCACAGGCCCTGCGACCCCGGCTCGGCCCCGGGGTCCGGGACCAGGACGGAGAGGCGCCGGGAACACTCAGCCCGCAGCCGAGGGCCGGCGACGGGCGACTGCTCGACGACGTCGTCGGCTACCGCTTCGCCCTCGTCGGCGATCCCGCGGTCCTGGCCGCCACGGCCCCGGAGACGACCGCGCTGCTCGACGAGCTCGGCGTCCGGACCGTCGAGGCCGACTCCGACGGGCTGCGGGCCTGGCTCGCCGAGCTCGGGACGGCTGCGGTGCTGGTGCGGCCCGACCGCTACCTGTTCGGCACCGCCGAGGACGCGGCGAGCCTCCACGCGCTCGCCGCCCGCCTCCATACCTCCCTGCGGCCGGTCCGGGTCGCGGCGACGGCAGGGGGGACCGGCGGATGAGGTTGGTGACCTACGCCGCGCCCGGGGCGGAAGGGCCGGTCCTGCGAGCCGGAGTGCTGCACGGTGACCTGGTGGTCGACGTGGAGCGCGCCCTCGCCACCCACGGCCGGGTGCCGGTCGCGGACGACCCGTCGGACCTGCTGCAGGTGATCGCAGGTGGCGACCCGGCCATCGAGGAGACCCGGGCGGCGGTCGAGGTGGCCGCCCGGGCCGGCGAGCCCGGGCGCCCCGGAGCCGAGGTGCTCCACGAGTTCGGATCCGTTCCGCTCGTCGCGCCCCTGCCCCGCCCCAACAGCCTGCGGGACTACCTGGTCATCGAAGAGCACATGCGCGGGGTGGTGGCCGCCGGCGTGCTGAAGGAGGTGCCCGAGGAGTGGTTCTCGATCCCGGCGCACTACAAGGGCAACGTCGACGAGATCTACGGGCCGGAGGACACCGTGCCGTGGCCCGCCTACACCGACAAGCTGGACTACGAGCTGGAGATCTGCGCGGTGATCGGTGCCCCCGGCCGCCGGATCCGCGCCGCCGACGCCGGGCGGCACATCGTCGGCTACACCCTCTACAACGACTGGAGCGCCCGCGACATCCAGGCACGGGAGATGAGCATCGGGAACGGGCCCGGCGTCAGCAAGGACTTCGCCAGCTCGATCGGCCCGTGCATCGCCACCCCGGACGAGTTCGACCCCGCCACCGCGCACCTGGAGGCGCGGATCGACGGCGAGGTCTGGTCCGCGGGGACGATCGGCACGATGCAGTTCTCGTTCCCCGAGCTCGTCGAGTGGACCAGCCAGGAGCAGACGCTGCGCCCGGGAGACCTACTGGGCAGCGGAACGATCGGCAAGGGCTGCGGCGTGGAGATCGACCGATGGCTCACCCAGGGCTGCGTGGTCGAGCTCGAGGCGGAGGGCATCGGTGTGCTGCGCAACCGCGTCGGCCACAAGGGACAGGGACCGGCCCGCGCGGTCGCGCTCCCGGAACGGTGAGGAACCGATGAGCTACGACGACTACACCTTCCTTCAGGTCGAACCCGGGAAGGACCGGGTCCTGCGGATCACGATGAACCGGCCCGAGAAGCTCAACGCCTCCGGCGAGATCGGGCACGGCGAGCAGGGCCGTATCTGGCGCGAGTTCGACGCGGACCCCGACATGAACGTCGCCCTCATCACCGGTGCCGGGCGGGCGTTCAGCGCCGGTGGTGATCTCGAGGCCGGGAACGGCCCACTCGCCACCGACATGCGAGACGGGCGGGCCCTGGTGCGCAACATGATCGCGTGCCGCAAGCCGATCGTCTCGGCGATCAACGGGTTCGCGGTCGGTGGTGGGCTGGCCATCGCGCTGCTCGCCGACATCAGCATCGCCAGCGAGAAGGCCGTCCTGATGGACGGCCATCTCAAGATCGGCCTGGCCGCCGGAGACCACGCCGCGCTCGTGTGGCCGCTGGCCATCGGCATGGCCCGCGCCAAGTACCACCTGCTGATGTGCGACCGGATCACCGGGCGGGAGGCGGCGGAGATGGGACTGGTCGCCCGGTGTGTGCAGCACGAGGACCTCCTCCCGACCGCCGAGGAGATCGCGGTGCAGCTCGCGGCGGGTCCGCAGTTCGCCATCCAGGGCACGAAGGCGGCGCTCAACGACTGGTACCTGCACAACATCGGCATCTTCGAGCACTCGCTGTACGTGGAGGCGCTCAGCGCGACCCTGCCGGACGCCGAGGTCGGGCGCGCGGCGTTCCGCGCGGGCGGCACGCCGGAGTTCCCCGGTGCCGCGAACGCGAACGCGTACTAGCAGGTGACCGTGGACGGCACCGTCGTCGTCACGGGCGCGGCCGGCGGGATCGGGAGTGCCACGTGCCGTCTGTTGGCGGCGCGTGGCGTCCCGGTCGCCGCGGTCGACCTCCCGGACGGCCACGGGGTGTCCCGGGCGGAGCCGATGGTCCGGGCGGTCCGGGAGCGCGGAGGTGCGGCCGTCGCAGTGGCCGCGGACCTCCGCGACCCGACGGCGCTCGCCGCGGCGACAGCTACCGTCGCCGAGCGGCTGGGGCCGATCGGTGGGGTGTTCGCCAACGCGGGTGTGCTCCGCGCGGGCGGGGCCGCCTCGCCGTCGGACGAGGGCTGGCAGGAGTCGTTCGACGTCAACGTCACCGGAGCGTGGAACATCGTCAGGGCGGCGCTCCCGCACTTCCGCCCCGACGGCGGCGGCATCGTCCTGACCAGCTCGATCGCCGGGGCGAAGGGCATGAGCGGGTTCGCCGGGTACGTCGCGAGCAAGCACGCTGTCGTCGGGCTGATGCGGGCGTTGGCCCACGAGCTGGGGCCGCGGTCGATCAGGGTCAACACCGTCCATCCCACGGCCGTCGACACACCGATGGTCAACAACCAGGACCACGCGCAGCGCTGGACCGGCCTGCGTGGACCCGAAGGACTGGCCGCACTCCGAGACGTGTATCGGGCGCGGCACCTGCTCCCGGTGCCCTGGCTGGATCCGTCGGACGTCGCCCACGCCGTGGCCTGGCTGCTGTCCGCAGAGGCGCGCTACGTCACCGGCGTGGCGCTCCCCGTCGACGCGGGGACGCTCGCGCGTTGAGCAGGCCCCGTCTCCGGATCAGCGGGGACGGGGTCGCTCCGGCATGGCACGGACCAGGTCGGAGAGGCGGAACGCGAGGGCGATCTCGAACCGGGTCTCCCAGTGCTGCAGGGGACGGCCGAGCAGCTCGGCGATGCGCCCGAGCCGATACTTCACCGTGCTGACGTGGACATGGCAGCGCGCCGCGATGCGCTCGTGGTTGCCGTCCTCCTCGACGAACGCGCGCAGCGTTGTCAGCAGTCGCGCCCCACCGCGCTCCTCGTGGGCCGCGACCGCACCGAGCACCTCGTCGACGAAGTCGCTCGCCGCGCCCAGATCCTGCATGTCGACCATGAACTGCAGCGGGCCGAGCGTGTGCCCGTGGACCACGTGTGAGCGGTCGGTCTCCGCGAGCCGCGCCAACCGGCAGCAGGCACTCGCCTCCCGCATCGCCGCGGCGATCGTCGGCCTTCCGCCGCTGGTCCCGATCCACACGACCTCACCGGAGGCGCGGTCCAGGAGCGCCTCGACGAACCGGGCCGGATCGTGGCCGTCGCCGACGAGCGCGACCACGGCGCGGTCGCCCCGCTGCCCACTCAAGACCGTCTTGCGCTCGACGCCCGAGGCGGGCGAGTCGAGGACCCGGCTGACGAGGGCGCGGAGACCGGGCAGGCCCAGTGTGGGTGCGTCGATCACGACGAGGGTGCACTCCAGGGTCAGGTCGATGCCGTGCCGCGCGGCGCGTGCGACCAGGTCGGGCGAGCGATTGTCCTCGGCCTCCAGCAGTTGCTCGAGCAGCTCGCCCCGCAGTCGCCACTCCACGGCCCGGGCCGCCTCGTGCTTCATCAGCTCCAACGCGAGCACCGTCGCCCCGTGCGACAGGGCGTTCTCCTCGAGCTCTCCCAATGGCTCGCCGAACACCGAGATCGTGCCGAGGTCGGTGCCGTCGCGACTGACGGGCACGGTCGCGACGCGCTGTGGGTCCCTCCCGTGAGGGCTGTCGCTGTCGATCTCGAAGGGCTCCACCACGTGCTGTTCCAGCACCAGCCGGCGACCGGTGAGACTCGCGAGTGTCGACAGGACCCGCTCGAGACCGAGATCGGCCACCGCGGCCTCACCGAGCACCCGGTGGATCTCGAAGGTCGCCTGCAGGGTCCGGGTTTTCTCCAGCAGGCCCTGGTAGAGCCTGCCGTTCCCGATCGCGATCGACGCCTGCGCCGCCAGCGCGCTGACCACGGAGACCTCGGTGGGGGAGAAGTCGGTCCGTGTGCGGTTCCCGACGTAGAGCACCCCGATCGCCTCCCCGCCGCGGAGCAGCGGGGCGCAGACCACCGACGCGACGCCCTCCCTGAGCATCGCGTCGCGGACCAGGCCGGGGGCGGCCCACGTCTCGTAGTCCGGCACCACCACCGGACCTCCCGTCGCGAGGGCCTCCCCGCCCAGGCCTTCACCGTGCACGACCTGCATCTCGGCGAACCCGGGCGTCGTCACCCCGTGGCTGACCGCGACCCGCATCGAGCGAGTCGCCTCGTCGTAGAGCGAGAGCCAGGCGATGTGCGTACCGAGCAGCCGCGCCGCGTTCTCCGTGGCGAGCCGGAGCACCCGGGGCAGGTCGACCTCCTCAGCCTGCAGCTCAGCTCCCAGATCGACGAGCGCGCTCAGTACTTCGAGCGGGAGGTCGCGCGGGGTGGTCGTCACGCCGCCAGTATCGGCTGGTCTGTGGTAGACGAGCAACGTGCCGTTCTTTGGTCTGTCCACGACATGGTCGTGGCGTCGAGCCGGTCTGATACTGCGTCGGTGGAACGACTGACGGACTGGACCACCCTGGCCCGACGATGGGATCAGGCCGTCGCGGCCGTGCCGGAGGCGAGCTTCCTCGAGTTCGCACCTTCGGAGGGCGAGGGATCGTCGTGGACCTACGCCGAGTTCGACGCCGTCGTCGAGGGGACCCGTCGAGCGCTCGGCGCGCAAGGCGTGCGACCGGGCGACACGGTTCAACTCGTTCTGCCGAACCACCCGGCATTCGTCGCGACCCTCCTCGCCGCGGCGCGTGGCGGCTGGACGGTGGTCCCGTGCGATCCACGCAGCACACCGGCCGAGCTGGCCCGGCAGGCCGCCAGGACGGGCGCCGTCATCGCGGTCTGTGGCCCGACCCAGGCCGCCGCATACCGCGCGTCCGGAACGGCGCTGCCCATCGTCTCGGTGGCGGCGCAGGACACCGGAGTCCCCGCCGCGGCGGGCTCGGCGGGCCCGGGGCACGCGCCGGCCGACCCCACGGTCCCGCTGTCGCTGATGTTCACCTCCGGCACCACCTCGGCACCCAAGATGGTCGAGGTGACCCAGGCGAACTACGCCTTCGCCGGGGACGTCATGGCCGCGGCGGCGGGTCTGCGCCCCGGTTCGCGCTTCCTCGTGGTGCTGCCGCTGTTCCACGCGAACGCGCAGTACTACTCGGTGGCCGCGTCGATCTCCGCCGGTGCCACCGTCGTTCTGGCGGACGGGTTCTCGGCGTCGCGGTTCCTGCAGCAGGCCGAGCGGCTCCGCGCCACCCACGCGTCGTTGTTCGCCGCCCCGATCAGGATGATCCTGGCGCGCGCCGAGCCCGTCGCGCTGACTCGGCCGTTGGAGAACGTGTGGTTCTCCCAGAACCTCACCGGCGACGAGTACGAGCGGTTCGCCGCCCTGGTCGGCTGCCGCCCGCGCCAGATCTACGGCATGACCGAGACCGCGCCCGCCGTCCTCATGAGCCGACGCCTCAACCTCACACCGACGACCATCGGCACCCCCACGCCGGGCTGTCACGTCCGCCTCCGCGACCCGGACGCCGACGCGCCCCCCGCCCCCGGCGACACGGGCCGGATCCAGGTCGGCGGGTTCCCGGGACTCTCGCTGTTCCGCGCCTACCGCGACGACCCGACCGCCACCGCGTCGACCTTCGTGGAGAGGGGGCCGGACGGGTTCACCTGGATGGACACGGGTGATCTGGGCCGGCTCACCGACGACGGCGAGGTCGAGTTCGTCGGCCGCGGCGGGGACCTGCTGAAGGTCGCGGGGGAGAACGTGTCGGTCGTCGCGATCGAGGCGGCCCTGGTCGAGCACCCCGACGTACTCGACGCTGCGGTCGTCGGCATGCCGGACCCAGTGCGCGACGAGGTCGCCGTCGCCTTCGTCGTCCCGACCGCCGACGCGCCGCCGACCCTGGCCGACGACCTGACGCTGTGGTGCGCGGAGCACCTGTCCGGACCTCGTCTTCCACGGGAGATCCACGTCGTCGAGGACCTCCCGCGCACCGCGGTGGGCAAGATCCAACGGTTCCGGCTGGTCGAACGCTCCACCGGCTGAACCGGCCGTTCTCAAAGGAGAGAACCATGACCACGGACACCCGACACGGCACCCGGCACCCGCTCGACACCGACTACGACCCGTTCGCACCGGCGATCCGGGAGGACCCCTACAGCTGGCTGGCGAACCGGCGGGACCGCGGGCCGGTCTTCTTCAGCCCGGCCGTCGGGATGTGGGTGATCACCCGGTACGCCGACGTCGACGCGGTGCTCCGGGACCCGGACACCTTCTCCTCGGAGAACGCGATCGTCGGGCGCTACCACCCCGAGGTCACGGCGCGGCTCGCGGGGAAGGTCCCGATGACGGCCACCCTGATCGGGATGGACCGACCGGATCACACCCGGCTGCGCCGGATCGTCAACGCCGCGTTCACCCGGGGCCGCGTCGCGCGGATGGAGGAGGACGTGACCCGGCTGGCCCGCGGCCTCGCCGAGGACCTGCCCCGGGACGAGCCCTTCGACATCCTCTCCCGGTTCTCCTACCCGTTGACCCTGACGGTGATCGCCGGGCTGGTCGGCATCCCGCAGGAAGACATCCAGCGCTGCCACGACCTGTCCGAGCAGTGGAACGAGCTCCTGGGGGCGGACGAACGCGGCATGCCCTTGGACGACCAGCTCCGCTGCGCAGACGCCGCGCTGGAGTACCACGCCCACATCGGCGAGCTGATCGCCCGGCGGGAGCGTGAGCCCGCAGACGACCTGATCACCGCGGTCTGGGACGTCCGCCGGACCGGCGAGGTGCCCCTCTCGGACATGGAGATGCTCTCGCTGTTCCCCGGCCTGATCAGTGCCGGGCACGAGACCACCGCCAACCTCATCGGCAACACCCTCTGGCATCTGCTTCGGCGGCCGGAGCGCTGGCAGGCGCTCGTCGACGGGGCCGTCGACGTCGGGAACCTCGTGGAGGAGATGCTGCGGTTCGACACCTCCATCTACGGCATGCCCCGACGCGTCGCTCGGGACACGGTCGTCGGCGGCGTCGCCATCCCGGCCGGGGACCTGGTGTTCCTCCACTTCGCCGCCGCCGGTCACGACCCGGACCGGTTCCCCGACGCAGGCGAGCTCCGGCCGACCCGCGAGGACCTCCAGCACCTGTCCTTCGGTCGCGGCGCGCACTTCTGCCTGGGCGCGGCACTCGCTCGGTTGGAGACCCGGATCGCCCTCGAACAGCTCGCCGTCCTTCGTCCCGGGCTCCGGCTCGTGAGCGAGCCGGAGCACGTCCCGCACTTCGTCTTCCGCGCACTGCGAGAGCTCGTCGTGGAATAGCCCGCCCGTGATGGACCGCTGAGGCCCTCCCACGCCGCTCGATCCTTGGAGAGACCGTCGAACCCGTCCCGTCTCTCTCGCGCCATGCCACCCGCCCCCCGCAAGCGACGAGATCGCCAACGAGGTGAGATCGCGCCGCTGGCGAATGGCTCGTACCGCGTCCGTGTCTACGCGAGTCGTGCCCCGATCACTTAGACGTCGTTTCAGAAGTCGGCGTGTCGGTCCTGTGTGGAGTCGTGCTGGTCGGTGA
>NZ_BAABGT010000077.1:0-41846 GCF_039541715.1 Pseudonocardia xishanensis | reverse complement strand
TCTGACCATGCACCGATCATGGAGCTACACGCCGCCGATGTTTGGGAGACACGCTCTAGACGTCCGAGCCCATCGGGGTCACGTCCCGGCTCGACACCAGCGCCGCGAGGCGATCGCCGATCGCCTGGGTGTGCCCGGTGGCACTGTGGTCGCGGGTCGCGAGGTCGAAGGCCACCGCGGCCTCGATCCGGCGCGCGGACTCCTGCTGGCCGACGTGGTCCAGCAGCAGCGCGACCGACAGCACCGCCGCCGTGGGGTCCGCGATGCCCTGGCCCGCGATGTCCGGCGCCGAGCCGTGCACCGGCTCGAACATGGACGGGTTGCGGCCGCTGGCGTCGATGTTGCCGCTGGCCGCGAGGCCGATGCCGCCGGTCACGGCCGCAGCGAGGTCGGTCAGGATGTCGCCGAACAGGTTGTCGGTGACGATCACGTCGAACCGGCTCGGGTCGGTGACCAGGTGGATCGTGGTGGCGTCGACGTGCTGGTAGGCGACCGAGACGTCCGGGTGCTCCAGCGACACCTCCTCGACGATCCGCGACCACAGCGCGCCCGCGAAGGTCAGCACGTTGGTCTTGTGCACCAGGGTCAGGTGCTTGCGCGGGCGGCGCTCGGCGCGGGTGAACGCGTCCCGCACCACCCGCTCCACGCCGAACGCGGTGTTCGTGCTGACCTCGGTGGCGATCTCGTGCGGGGTGTCCTTGCGGAGCAGACCGCCGGTGCCGACGTACGGGCCCTCGGTGCCCTCGCGCACGATGACCATGTCGATCTCGGCGTTGCCGGACAGGGGTCCGCGCACGCCCGGGTACAGCCGGGACGGGCGCAGGTTGACGTGGTGGTCCATCTCGAAGCGCAGCCGCAGGAGCAGCCCGCGCTCGAGGATGCCGCTGGGGACCGACGGGTCGCCGACGGCCCCGAGCAGGATCGCGTCGTGCTGCTGGAGCTCGGTGAGGACCGTCTCGGGCAGCAGCTCGCCGGTGGAGTGCCACCGGGCCGCGCCCAGGTCGTAGGTCGTCGTCTCGACGTCCGGGGAGACCTCGTTCAAGACCTTCAGGGCCTCGTCGATGACCTCCGGCCCGATGCCGTCGCCGGGAATGACCGCAAGGCGCATGCTGCTCGACTGTCCTCTCTCGCTACGGTCGCGACCGCGACCGGGGGGCGATCAGACGCTACTAGCCGAGACCGCCGTCCAACGCCGCCGTCCACCCCATCGGGGTCACCCGGGACGGTGAAGTAGTGCCACCCGGCACGCCGGCACCCGACCGACACACCCCCGAGTGGGTGCGATTGTGCGCCTCGCCCGCGACACGCCGGGACCCGGGGTCCCCGTGCGCAGTCGGGAACGCAGTCGGGAGCTCACCCGTTCGGTGGGTCCAGGAGGGCCGCTTGGGCGCCGACGGCGTTCTGCGGGAACACGACGAGCGCCGATCCGGCCGGTGCGGGCAGCCGCATGCCCGGATCGGCGGGCCCCGGCCACCCACCGTCGTCGGCCAGGGGGTCCCAGGGGTCCAGGTCGACCACGTCCACCGGCGCGGAGGGCTCCGCGCCGGGCGCGGTGACGTCGCTCGCCCCGTAGTCGCCCTCGACCAGGACCTGCATCCGCAGCGGCGCGGAGGCGGCGGCCGGGTCGATCCCGAGCGCCGCGAGCCGGACGGGCAGCACCCAGGTGCCGGTGTCGAAGACGTTCGAGTCCGTGTCGCCGTCGAGCCCGTTCACCGGGAGGCTGTCGACCTCCTGCGGCGCGGGGCCGCGCAGGTCCATGACCCGGGCGACCAGCACGTCGGTCTCGGGGACCTTGACCAACCCGACGGCGCGGTCGACGGCCCCGTCCCCGTCGACGTCGAACCCGACGGAGGGCACCGTGGTGGCGCCGACGTCGGGCAGGGAGCCCCACATGACCAGCGCGATCCCGAGGGTGTCGCCGGCGCGGGTGGCGCCCACCCAGCGGACGTCGCCGCCCCGGCCGGTCTCGCCGGTGACGCAGCCGACGGCCAGGCCGGGTGCGCAGGCGGGCAGCGCCGGGCTCGCGCCGAGCAGCCGGAAGACCCCGGCGCGCGAGCGGTAGGCCTCGGAGCCGGTGCCCTGGTCGACGCCCCGGCCCGCCAGGAGGACGGAGTCGCCGTCCCGGGTCGCGGTGAGCGTCGAGACGGGCTTGGCCGCCGAGGTGACCGGCACGCGGACCTCGCGACCGGCGGCGGTGAGCACGATCCGGCCGGAGGCGTCCGCGACGTACTGGCGCGGGCGGCCCTCCTGGGTCGGGCTCATCGTGGGGTCGAGGGTGCGGCGCAGGGCGTCGCCCCGCGCGGTGAGGGTGACGGTGACCCGGCCGGGCCCGGTGAGCGTGGTCGGCGAGACCGTGATCGCGACGCCGGGCATCGTGGTGATCGGTTCGTAGCGCAGGCCGGCCGCGCCACCGACCTCGACGGTTCTCGTCCGGGTGACGGTCTCGCCCGCGGGCACCTCCACCACTCCGAACCCGACGCCGACGGCACCCGGCAGGTCGGCGTCCCCGGCGAGCACCGGCGGGTCCAGCGCGGCCCGGGCGTCGACGCGGCCCGACCCGACGCGCATCGGAGCCATGAGCGCACGTGTCGTGCTCGCAGCGTCGTCCCCGGCGCCGAGCGGTTCCGCGTGGACGTCGACCGCCGTGGTCACGATCGCCGTCTTCACCTGGGCCGGCGTCCAGTCCGGGTGCGCCTCCCGCACCAACGCCGCGACGCCGGCGACGAACGGGCTCGCCATCGACGTCCCGCTCTCGGAGATCCGGCCCGTCCCCGTCCCCACGGCGGCGGACACGATCGTCTCCCCCGGTGCCCCGACGTCCGGCTTCACGCCCGGCCCGCGGGTGCCGCGCGCCGAGCTCGCGCTGATCGTGTCGGCGATCTCGGGGACCCGACGGGCGGCGGTCCCGGCGAGCGTGCCGTCCAGGTGCACCCGCAGCGACCCCGGCGACGGGCGCAGGGCGGCGGTCGACGCGGCGTCGAGCTGGAACATCGGGACGGTCGCGTTCCCGGCGATCCGGGTGTCGCCGGGGTCCTCCGCGGAGGCGAGCAGCACCCCCACCGCGCCCGCGGCGGCGGCGTTGTCGGCGCGGGTCGCGGACCCGCAGGCCCGCCCGCTCGCAGGCCACTCGAGCCAGGCGATCGCGCCCCGCACCCCGTCGAAGGGGGCACAACCCTCCCCGCCCACGGCGACGACCGGCGCGGTCACGTCCGGGACGCCGCGGAAGTCGACGCTGTAGAGCCCGCTCACCCGGGCGGGGCTCGGCGCGACGACGTCCGCGCCGTCGAGCAGCACGCCCGGGTCCCGGACGTTCGCCACGGCGATCACGCCGGGGGCGGTCGCGGGCGCCCCGGCGGCGTCGGTGACGTCCCCGCCGTTGCCCGCGGCGGCCACCACGGACACGCCTGCGTCGACGAGCCGGGTCGCGAAGTCGTTGACGGGGTCGTCGGCCGGGGCGAAGTCCGAGCCGAGCGACAGGTTGACGACGTCGAGGCGGTCGGAGAGGTCCCCGTCGCCGTTCGGGTCGAGGGCCCGGTCGAGGGCGAGCGGGGTGAGCGCGGTCGCGCCGTCGCAGCCGAACACCCGGATCGCGTAGAGCTCGGCCCGCGGAGCGGCTCCCGGGCCGATCCGCATCGCGTCGAGGGCCTCCGGGGTCAGCGCGGAGTAGTCGCCGGTGAACGTGCTGCCGTCCGCGTTCACGCCGAATCCGGCGGCGGTGCCCGCGACGTGTGTGCCGTGGCCCTCGCAGTCGAGCGGGTCGGCGTCCGGCTGTGGGACGGTGCGGGCGGGGTCCGGGCTCGCCGAGTCGTAGTCGTCGCCCGCGAGGTCGATCCCGCCCACGACCTTCGCTGTGGGGAAGGCGGGCGGCCGACGGAACGCCGCCACGGTCCCGGGGCCCCCGAAGTCCGCGTGGGTGTAGTCGATGCCGGTGTCGACGATCCCGATCCGCACGCCCGTCCCGAGCCTGCCGATGTCCTGCCAGGCCTTCAGGCTGCCCGCGAGCTGGGCCGCGGAGGCGTTGCCCGGCCGGGCGTCCGGGATCCGCCGGACGGAGCGGACGCCGGGGCTGCGGGCCAGCAGCGCGGCGGTGGCCGCGTCCGCGCGCACGGCGACGCCGGGGACCGCGTTGTGCGTGCGGTAGAGCTCGCGCTGCCCCTCGGCGCCGCGCAGCCGGCCGACGAGGTCGTCCACGCGCGCGTCGATCCGGGCACGGGTGCGCTGGATGATCTGGCGGGCCGGGTCGCGGCCCAGCGGGAGCGTGGCCTGCCAGTCGTCGACGGCGGCGGTGTCGTCCAGCTCGACGAACAGGTTCCCGACCGGGGCCGCGGGCAGGGCCTCCGCCGGGGTGACGCCGAGGAGCAGCAGCGCTCCCGTCACGACGCCCGCGCCGATCACCCTCCGCCACCGCGCGCCGTGCACCCGCCACTCCTTCCGTGGGCCGAGACGACTCGGCCCGCGGGAGGAACCTAGATCGGGAGACGCACGGTGAGCGGAGACCGCACCACATCGGGTGAGACACGGCCGGGTGTGACCGGCCCGGACGCACGAACGGCGCCCCCACCTGCTCGGGGCGCCGCTCGGGAGACGGGGGTCAGTCGTCGAAGCTGATCATGCGGGTGGTGCGGGCACCGACGGAGGCGCCGATCGGCTCCAGCACGCCCGGGTCGATCGCCCGGTCCACGCGCAGCAGCATGACCGCGTCCGCCCCGTCCGTGGTCTGGCTGATCTGGGCGGCCTCGATGTTCACCGCGGCCTCGCCCAGCAGCGAGCCGACCCGGCCCATGACACCCGGACGGTCCGCGTACTCGAGCAGCAGGACCTCGCCCTCGGCCCGCAGGTCGAAGTGCCGCCCGTTGACCTCGACGAGCTTCTCCACCTGCGCCCGGCCGGTCAGGGTGCCGGAGACGGTGACCGCCTCGCCGTCCGGCATGGCCGCGCGCAGCTGCACGACCGAGCGGTGGTTCTCCGACTCCGGGGCGGTG
Source organism: Pseudonocardia xishanensis (assembly GCF_039541715.1). Lineage (NCBI taxonomy): Bacteria > Bacillati > Actinomycetota > Actinomycetes > Pseudonocardiales > Pseudonocardiaceae > Pseudonocardia > Pseudonocardia xishanensis. The sequence goes on along the minus strand of NZ_BAABGT010000077.1, from coordinate 36,864 downwards.
GTCAGCTCGACCGACACGCCCCGCTCGGCGGCCAGCGCCGGCACGTTGACGAAGGTGACCTGGTCCTCGACGACGTGGGTGAACACGCCCCGCAGGGCCGCGAGGCTCAGCACGGACACGTCCTCCGAGGCGAGCTCACCGGCCACGTCGACCGTGACCGAGCTCGGCAGCCGACCGGCGACGGCGTACAGCACGGTGCCCAGCTTCTGCACCAGCGGCAGCCACGGCCGGACCTCCTCACCGACGGCGCCGTTGATCTGCACGTTCACCGCGTCCGGCACGAACTCACCCGCCAGCGCGAGCTGCACCGAGCGCGCGACGTCCGTGCCCGCGCGGTCCTGCGCCTCGGTCGTCGACGCGCCCAGGTGGGGGGTGACGGTGATGTTCTCCAGCTCGAACAGCGGGCTGGAGGTGGTGGGCTCGGAGACGTAGACGTCCACGCCCGCCCCGCCGACATGCCCGGAGCGGACCGCCTCGGCGAGCGCGTCCTCGTCGATCAGGCCGCCGCGCGCGGCGTTGACGATGATCACACCCGGCTTGGTCAGCGCGAGCTGGTCCTTGCCGATCAGGCCGAGGGTCTCGGCGGTCTTCGGCAGGTGGATGGAGATGAAGTCGGCGACCTTGAGCAGGTCCTCGAGGCCGAGCAGCTCGATGCCGAGCTGGGCGGCGCGGGCCGGGGCGACGTACGGGTCGTAGGCGACCAGCTTGACGTCGAACGCCGCGAGCCGCTGCGCGACCAGCTGGCCGATCTTGCCCAGGCCGACCACGCCGACCGTCTTGCCCTGCAGCTCGACGCCGCCGTACTGCGAGCGCTTCCACTGCCCCTGGCGCAGCGACGCGTCCGCCGCCGGGATGTGCCGGGCGGTGGCGAGCAGCAGCGCGACCGCGTGCTCCGCCGCCGAGACGATGTTCGACGTGGGCGCGTTCACGACCATGACGCCGCGCGCGGTGGCGGCGGGGACGTCGACGTTGTCCAGGCCCACGCCGGCCCGCGCGACGACCTTCAGCCGGGTCGAGGCGGCGAGCGCCTCGGCGTCCACCTTGGTCGCCGAGCGCACCAGCAGCGCATCGGCATCGGCGATCGCCGCGAGCAGCGCCGGGCGGTCCGTGCCGTCCACGTGGCGGATCTCGACATCGGAGCCGAGCAACTCCACGGCGGAGGGCGCGAGCTTCTCCGCGAGCAGGACGACGGGACGGGTGGCGGCTGCGGTACTCACGATGCTCCACTGCTCGACGGACGGGTCGGACCTGATTCTAGGAGGCCGCACCGGCAGGTCTCCCCCGGGCGTGGTGCAGCCGATACCACGACCCGGTCACCGCCGGGTGAACTGTGACTCGGACCGGGTGCTCCGTTCCGCACGCCTCGCTCAGGCCGCGACCGCGGCGCGCTCCGCGAGCAGCTCGAAGGAGCGGTACCAGCCCTCGCGGTCGATGACCGGGCAGGCCACGACCAGCTCGTCGATCCCGACGCGGCCTGCGAAGTCCTCCAGCCACGTCTGCACGGTCTCCGGGGTGCCGACGGCGGTGTAGCGCATCATCCCGAGGATCTGCCGCCCGGACGGGGTGGACAGGATCGCCTCGGCCTCGGCGTCCGTCAGGGTGCTGCCGCGGCGGGAGAGGAACAGCTTGACCCGGGCGATCCGGGCCCGGCGCTGCCGCTCGGCGGCCTCCTCCGCGGTGTCCGCGGCGATGACGTTGACGCCGGCGAGCACCCGGGGCTCGGCGAGCTGCGCCGACGGCCGGAACTCCTGCCGGTAGGTCGCGACGGCCTGCTCGAGGGCCTCGGGCGCGAAGTGCGAGGCGAACGCGTAGGGCAGCCCGAGGACCGCGGCGACCTGGGCGCCGTAGAGCGAGGACCCGAGGATGTAGAGGGGCACGTTCGTGCCCCGGCCCGGGTAGGCGTCGACGCCGTCGACCAGCGAGTGGTCACCCAGGAACGCCTGCAGCTCCTGGACGTCCTGCGGGAACGTCTCCGACGCCCGCGGGTCCCGGCGCAACGCCCGGAAGGTGTTCTGGTCGGTGCCCGGCGCGCGGCCCAGCCCCAGCTCGATGCGGCCCGGGAACAGCTCGGCGAGGGTGCCGAACTGCTCCGCGACCTGCAGCGGCGAGTGGTTCGGCAGCATGACGCCGCCCGCGCCTAGGGTGATCGTCGACGTCTGCGAGGCGACGTGCCCGATCAGCACGCTGGTGGCCGAGGACGCGATCGACCGCATGTTGTGGTGCTCGGCGTACCAGATCCGCCGGTAGCCCCACCGCTCCGCGCGCTGCGCCAGCCCGACGCTCGCCTCCAGCCCCTCCCGCACGCTCTCCCCCTCGGCGACGGTGGCCAGGTCGAGGATGTTCAACGGGGGCAGGGACACGGTAGGCACCTCTCACGATCGGGATCACTCCCTCGTGCCAACACGAGAGCCCCCGCTCCTCTTCCCCGCCCGCACGCACGTCCCCGAACGCACCCACCCCGAACGCACGAACGGCACTCTCGTGCGGACCTACCGCACAAGAGTGCCGTTCGTGCGCAAGAAGTGGGGGCTACTTGGCCTTCTCGCCCACCCAGCTCATCAGGCCGCGGAGCTTCTCGCCGACCTGCTCGATCGGGTGCTCGGCACCCTCCTTCTGCAGGCGGGTGAAGTTCGGGCGGCCCGCCTCGTCCTCGGCGACCCACTCGTTCGCGAAGGTGCCGTCCTGGATCTCGCCCAGGATCTTCTTCATCTCCGCCTTGGTCGCGGCGTTGACCACGCGCGGGCCGCGGGTGAGGTCGCCGTACTCGGCGGTGTCGGAGATGGAGAAGCGCTCGTTGGCGATGCCGCCCTCGTACATGAGGTCGACGATCAGCTTGAGCTCGTGCAGGCACTCGAAGTACGCGATCTCGGGGGCGTAGCCCGCCTCGGTGAGCACCTCGAAGCCGGTCTGGACCAGGGCCGCGGCGCCGCCGCAGAGGACGGCCTGCTCGCCGAACAGGTCGGTCTCGGTCTCCTCCTTGAAGGTGGTCTCGATGACGCCCGCGCGGGCGCCGCCGATCCCGGCCGCGTAGGAGAGCGCGATGGCCTTGGCGTTCCCCGACGGGTCCTGCTCGACCGCGATGAGCGCGGGGACGCCCTTGCCGTCCACGTACTGGCGGCGGACCAGGTGGCCCGGGCCCTTGGGCGCGATCATGATGACGTCGACGTCCGCCGGGGCCTTGATCAGGTCGTAGCGGATGTTGAAGCCGTGGCCGAAGGCGAGCACGTCGCCGCTCTTGAGGTTCGGTGCGATGTCCTCGGCGTAGATGAAGCGCTGCTTCGTGTCCGGCGCGAGGATCATGATCAGGTCGGCCCAGGCGGAGACCTCGGCCGGGGTGAGCACCTCGAGGCCCTCGTCGGTCGCCTTCTGCCTGCTCTTCGACCCCTCGGGCAGGCCGATCTTCACCTCGACACCGGAGTCACGGAGCGACAGCGCGTGCGCGTGCCCCTGCGAGCCGTAGCCGATCACCGCGACCTTGCGGCCCTGGATGATCGACAGGTCGGCGTCGTCGTCGTAGTAGATGTTGACACTCATGACGGGTGGTGAATCCTCTCCAAGGGGGTACTGCAGAAGTATCGATGTCGATGCTCGGACCCTGACGAGCAGGTCCTCAGCGAGCGGTGGCGGCGGTGATGCTCCGGGGTCCGCGGCCGACGGCCACCATCCCGGACTGCACCAGCTCACGGACACCGTAGGGCTCCAGCATCCGGAGCAGGGCGTTCAGCTTGTCCATCGTCCCGGTGGCCTCGATCGTGAGCGCCTCGGGCGCCACGTCGACCACCTTGGCGCGGAACAGCGTCACGGTCTCCAGGACCTGGCTGCGCACGCCCGCGTCGGCGCGCACCTTGACGAGCATCAGCTCCCGCTGCACCGAGGCGGCGGGCTCCAGCTCGACGATCTTGATGACGTTGATCAGCTTGTTGAGCTGCTTGGTCACCTGCTCCAGCGGGAAGTCCTCGACCGACACGACGATCGTCATCCGGGAGATCCCGGGGGTCTCGGTCTGCCCGACGGCGAGTGAGATGATGTTGAACCCGCGCCGGGAGAACAGCCCCGACACCCGGGCCAGCACGCCGGGCTTGTCCTCGACGAGGACGGACAGCGTGTGCGTCTCGGTCATTCGGAGGCACCTTCCCCGAGCGCGCGCTCGGTGACCGCGTCGATCTCGTCGACGCCCGCCACCAGCTCGTCGCCCTCGAACAGCGGCCGGATGGTCCGGGCCGCCATGATCTCGTCGTTGCCGGTGCCCGCGGCGACCATCGGCCACACCTGCGCATCGGCCCCGACCGTGAAGTCGATGACGACGGGCTGGTCGTTGATCTCCATCGCCTGCCGGATGACGCGGTCGACGTCGTCCTTCGACTCCGCCCGCAGCCCGACGCAGCCCATCGCCTCGGCGAGGAGCTTGAAGTCCGGGATGCGGTGCTTGTGCGTGCCGAGGTCGGTGTTGGAGTAGCGCTTCTCGTAGAACAGCGTCTGCCACTGCCGGACCATGCCCAGGTTGCCGTTGTTGATCACGGCGACCTTGATCGGGATGCCCTCGATCGCGCAGGTCGCCAGCTCCTGGTTGGTCATCTGGAAGCAGCCGTCGCCGTCGATGGCCCACACGACCTTGTCCGGCGCGCCCGCCTTGGCGCCCATGGCGGCGGGCACCGCGTAGCCCATCGTCCCGAGCCCACCGGAGTTGAGCCAGGTCCGCGGGTTCTCGTACTTGACGAACTGGGCCGCCCACATCTGGTGCTGCCCGACGCCCGCCGTGTAGATCGCCTCCGGCCCGGCGATCGCGCCGATCCGCTCGATGACGTACTGGGGGGAGAGCGAGCCGTCGTCCGGCCAGTCGTAGCCCAGCGGGAAGGTGGAGCGCCAGTCGTCGAGCCGGGCCCACCACTCGGTCAGGTCCGTGAGCTGCTCGCCCCGGACGGCCTCGATCAGCTCGACCAGGATCTCCTTCGCGTCCCCGACGATCGGCACGTCCGCCCGCCGGTTCTTCGAGATCTCCGCCGGGTCGATGTCCGCGTGCACGATCTTCGCGTGAGGCGCGAAGCTCGACAGCTGACCGGTGACCCGGTCGTCGAACCGGGCGCCGAGGGCGATGAGCAGGTCCGACTTCTGCATCGCGCCGACGGCCGCGACGGTGCCGTGCATGCCGGGCATCCCGACGTGCTGCGGGTGGCTGTCCGGGAACACGCCGCGCGCCATCAGCGTGGTGACGACCGGGATGTTCGTGAGCTCGGCGAGCTCCATCAGCTCGGCGGCCGCCTCGGCCTTGAGCACGCCGCCGCCGACGTAGAGGACCGGCTTGCGTGCCGCGGCGATCAGCTTCGCCGCCTCGCGGATCTGCTTGCCGTGCGGACGGGTGGTGGGCCGGTAGCCGGGGAGCTTCAGCTCCGGCGGCCAGGAGAACGTGGTCTGCGCCTGCTGCACGTCCTTGGGGATGTCCACCAGCACCGGGCCGGGTCGGCCCGTGGATGCCAGGTGAAAGGCCTCGGCGATCGCCCGCGGGATCTCCGCCGGGTCGGTCACCAGCATGTTGTGCTTGGTCACCGGCATGGTGATGCCGGTGATGTCGGCCTCCTGGAAGGCGTCCGTGCCGATCAGCGGCTTGGCCACCTGCCCCGTGATCGCGACGACCGGGACGGAGTCCATGTGGGCGTCCGCCAGCGGCGTGATCAGGTTCGTGGCACCCGGACCGGACGTGGCCATGCAGACCCCGACCTTGCCGGTGGCCTGCGCGTACCCGGTCGCGGCGTGGCCGCCGCCCTGCTCGTGCCGGACGAGCACGTGCCGGACGGTCGTCGAGTCGAGCAGCGGGTCGTAGGTCGGCAGGATGGTCCCGCCGGGGATCCCGAAGACGATCTCGCAGCCGATGGACTCCAGCGAGCGGACGATGGACTGGGCTCCCGTGACCTGCTCGGGGCCGGATCGCGGCCCCGGGACGGTGCTGTTCGGGGTGCTGCTGCTCTCCGCGCGCTCGTGGCGTACGGGCGAGTCGCTGCGCTGGCCCGGGGCGCCGGTCGGGCGTCCCGTGGCCACTCCGGTGCGTCCCGGCGGCGGTGCCGGTTTCGGTCCCGGGGTGCCGGGACGGGGAGTTGCGGTGGTCATTCGAATGCCTCACTGGAGGGGGGCCGGACATGAAAAAACCCCCGTCGCCTGGACCAGGCGGGACGAGGGTGGCGCGTCAGGTGTCCGAGTACTCGAAAGCCTCAGGCGGTGACGCGCCTGGGAATTACGAGGAGTCGGAGGCCGGACATGCCGCAGAAGTTAGCACGGCCGCAACACGTGGCGTCAATCGGTTGGGACGGGTCGTCCCGGATCGTGGGAGAACCCGCCCCGTGCCGACTCAGAACGGCACCTCCGTGGCCAGCAGGCCGGTGCCCCGTTCCCGCAGGCTGACGGCCCGACAGAACTCCGATGCGTCCAGCTCCAGCAGCGGGCCGGACTGGCCGATCTCCCACCGTCCGCCCGCGGGTCCACTCAGCACGAGCGTGCACGGCGCCCCGTGCCTGCCCGCCCACTCCGCGACGACGTCCGCGACCAGCACTCCGTCGTGGTCCGGGGTCAGGACGGGCTCGCGACCGACCGCGCGGCAGGTGTCCATCCGGTGCATCCACAGGTCCCGGGTGAGAATCGTGTCCAGCAGGTACCCCAGGCTCCACGGCTCGCTCGCCCCACCCTCCAGGGTGATCGCGCCGATCGGCACCGCCCGCATCGGCGCGGGCCTGCGGCGCCTGCCCTCCGCCGCCCGCGGCGCGACCTCGGCGAACCGGGCGACGATGTCCGCGGCCGTCATGCCCGCCCGGTCGGCGACCTGACGGGCCGTCATCCGGTCGGTCGCACTGCCGCCTCCCCCGTCGCGGCGCATCTCGCGCAGCGACGCGAGGTGCTCGCGCATCATCCGCACGACCGAGGCCCCGTTCTCGGCCATGCCGAGGTTGTGGGCGGCCATCGCCCGCACGTCCCAGCCGGGGCACTCGGTGGGCCGCGACCAGTCCGCCGGATCCAGCGAGCGGAGCAGGTCGAGGTACCGGTCGTACTCGGTGGCGGCCAGCCGGGCGGCCGTCGCGTGGTCGAGTGTGGAGCGGCGGACGGACGGGCGCGAGGGTGCCGTGGTGGTCATGGGTCCTCCCGTGGAGTGGTGGTGGGCAGGCCGAGGTCGTCGGCCAGCAGGTCGACCAGCCGGCCGAGCAGCCGGGTGTAGCGGTCTCCGCCGGGGTCGTTGGACCACTGCGCGGCCACCACTCCCCCGACGGCGGCGACGAAGAGGTCCACGTCCGCCTCGGCGAGCGCGACCCCCTGCAGCGCCCGGAACCGGCCGACCATGCGCTCCATCGCCCGCTGCGACGGCGCGTAGCTCTCCGGACTGGGGGTGAAGTCCGGGATCACGCGCTGGTCCATGAGCTGGTGGCGGGGCAGGTCGGCGAGGGCGAAGTCCACGTAGAACCGGGCGATCCCGTGCACGGCCGCGCGAGGGTCCGCGGGCAGCTCCAGCGCGGCGAACCGCTCGTCGAACTCCGACCAGGCCTGGCGGAACATCGCGTCGTAGAGGGCGTGCTTGGAGGCGAAGTGCGTGTAGAGCGACGGCGGTCGCATGCCCACCCGGTCGGCGACGGCCCGCAGCGTCAACCCGCCCAGGCCGTCCCGGCGCGCGACCTCCCACGCGGCGGCCAGGACCTCCCGACGCGCGGCGGCGCGCCGCCGGTCCTGCCACGTCTGCGTCGGAGTTCCTAACATGGTTAGGCATCATGCTCCTGATCAGCGATGATGTCTATCAGCACCGCTCGAAAGGAGCAGTGCCGCGCGGAGGTGGGACGATCGAGGGGTGAGCGGAGAGCAGAAGTCCAAACCGGGCGTCGCGGAGGGCCGCGTGTCGGCGGCGGATCCCGTCGCCCGCGGCGAGGTGCCCGCCCGGCTGGTGTTCCGGGCGTCCCCGTTGGCGCTGGCGGCGGTGGCGTTCCTCCTGGTCGCGGCGATCCCGTTCGCGTTCGGCGCGCCGTGGCTGTGGCTGATCTACGTCGTCCCGCTCGCGCTGGGGTACGGGATCGTGCGGATGCGCACCGTGGTCGATGCGGAGTCCGTCACCGCTCGTCGGCTGTTCGGCTCGAGGCGCGTACCGTGGTCGGAGATCAGCTCGCTGCGGCTGGGCCCACGAACCCGGGTCGGCGCGGTGCTGAAGGACGGGTCCGAGCTACCACTCCCGACCGTCCACGTCCGCGATCTGTCCGCGCTGGCCGCCGTCTCCGGCGGCAGGCTGCCCGACCCGGCTGGAGAGTAGAACGATGCCGGCCCTTCGTTCCCGAGTGACCACCCACGGCCGCAACGCCGCCGGTGCCCGTTCCCTGTGGCGCGCCACGGGCATGGGCGACGGCGACTTCGGCAAGCCGATCGTCGCGATCGCCAACTCCTACACCCAGTTCGTGCCCGGCCACGTGCACCTCAAGGACATGGGCGACCTGGTCGCCTCGGCGATCACCGCCGCGGGCGGGGTGGCGCGCGAGTTCAACACCATCGCCGTGGACGACGGCATCGCCATGGGCCACGGCGGGATGCTGTACTCGCTGCCCTCGCGCGAGGTCATCTCGGACGCCGTCGAGTACATGGTCAACGGCCACGCCGCGGACGCCCTGGTCTGCATCTCCAACTGCGACAAGATCACCCCGGGCATGCTCAACGCCGCCATGCGGCTCAACATCCCCACCGTGTTCGTCTCGGGCGGGCCGATGGAGGCGGGCAAGGCCGTCGTCGTCGGCGGCGTGGCGCAGGCCCCGACCGACCTGATCACCGCGATCTCCGCCTCGGCGTCGCCGAACGTGGACGAGGACGGGCTCGCCGCCGTCGAGCGGTCGGCCTGTCCCACCTGCGGCTCCTGCTCCGGCATGTTCACCGCGAACTCGATGAACTGCCTCACCGAGGCCCTCGGGCTCTCGCTGCCCGGCAACGGCTCCACGCTGGCCACGCACTCCGCGCGGCGCGAGCTGTTCCTGGAGGCCGGCCGCACGGTCATGCGGCTGTGCGAGCGCTGGTACGGGGAGGACGACGAGTCGGCCCTGCCGCGCAGCATCGCCACGAAGCAGGCGTTCGAGAACGCGATGGCGCTCGACGTGGCGATGGGCGGGTCCACCAACACCGTCCTGCACATCCTCGCCGCGGCGCAGGAGGGCGAGGTCCCCTTCACCCTGGCGGACATCGACGCGATCTCGCGTCGGGTGCCGTGCCTGTCGAAGGTCTCGCCCAACTCGGACTACCACATGGAAGACGTCCACCGGGCAGGCGGAATCCCCGCCATCCTCGGTGAGCTGTGGCGGGCCGGGCTGCTCAACACCGAGGTCCACACCGTGCACTCGCCGTCGCTGGCGGAGTGGCTGAACGAGTGGGACATCCGCGCCGAGTCGCCGTCGGAGACCGCGGTCGAGCTGTTCCACGCCGCCCCCGGCGGAGTCCGCACCACCGAGGCGTTCTCCACGTCGAACCGCTGGTCCTCACTGGACACGGACGCGGCGGGCGGCTGCATCCGGGACCTGGAGCACGCCTACACCGTCGAGGGCGGGCTGGCCGTGCTGCGCGGCAACCTCGCCGAGAACGGCGCCGTGATCAAGACCGCGGGCGTGCCCGAGGAGGTCTGGCACTTCGAGGGCCCGGCGCTGGTCGTCGAGAGCCAGGAGGAGGCCGTGTCGGTCATCCTCACCAAGCAGATCAAGCCCGGGGACGTGCTCGTCGTCCGCTACGAGGGTCCCGCGGGCGGGCCGGGGATGCAGGAGATGCTGCACCCCACGGCCTTCCTCAAGGGCGCGGGCCTGGGCGCGAAGTGCGCGCTGGTCACCGACGGCCGCTTCTCCGGCGGCTCCTCCGGCATCTCCGTGGGCCACATCGCCCCCGAGGCCGCCGCGGGCGGGGTCATCGGCCTGGTCGAGAACGGCGACCGGGTCGTGATCGACGTCCGCGAACGCGTCCTCCGCATCGACGTGTCCGACGAGGTCCTCGCCGAACGCCGCGCGAAGATGGACGCGAGCGAACGCCCCTGGACCCCGCGCGACCGCGACCGAGTCGTCAGCAAGGCACTTCGCGCCTACGCCGCCATGGCGACGAGCGCGGACACCGGCGCCGTCCGCCACGTCCCCTGACCCACCCGCCGAGATGAGCCTCGGTGTCGTTCGGAGCATGATCGAACAGCACTGAGGTTCACCTCGGCACGCGGGTAGCGTCGTCGCCATGAGTCTTCCGACCCGCACCCTCGGAGAGCTGACCGTGTCGGCCCAGGGTCTCGGCTGCATGGGCATGTCCCAGAGCTACGGCGCAGGCAACGACACCGAGTCGATCGCGACGATCCACCGCGCCCTGGACCTCGGGGTCACGCTGCTGGACACCGCGAACGTCTACGGCGGCGGGGTGAACGAGGAGCTCGTCGGCCGCGCGATCGCCGACCGCCGGGACGAGGTGGTGCTCGCCACCAAGTTCGGCATCGTCTGGCAGGACGGCGTCCAGACCGCCCGTGGCGACGCCGCGTACGTCACGCAGTGCTGCGACGAGTCGCTGGCCCGCCTCGGCGTGGACCACATCGACCTCTACTACCAGCACCGCGTGGACCACGAGCGGGTCGAGGAGACCTGGGGCGCCCTCGCCGAGCTCGTCGAGGCGGGCAAGATCCGGTACGCCGGGATCTCCGAGGCGGGCGCGGCCACGATCCGCCGGGCGCACGCCGTGCACCCGGTCACCGCGCTGCAGAGTGAGTGGTCGCTGTGGACCCGCGACATCGAGCCCGAGGTCGCACCGACGTGCGCGGAGCTGGGCATCGGGATCGTGCCGTTCTCCCCGCTCGGCCGCGGCTTCCTGACGGGCTCGATCACCTCCGCGAGCCAGCTCGGCGAGGGCGACATGCGGGCGAACCTGCCGCGCTTCGAGGGCGACAACCTGGCCGCGAACCTGCGGATCGTCGAGACCGTGAAGGCGCTCGCCGAGAAGCGCGGCGTGACCGCCGGACAGCTCGCGCTCGCGTGGGTACAGGCGAAGGGCGAGCACGTCGTGCCGATCCCGGGCACCAAGCGGCGCACCTACCTCGAGCAGAACGTCGAGGCGGCCACCCTGGAGCTGAGCGCCGAGGAGATCACCGAGCTGGACGCCGTCGGGGCGGGTGTGGTCGGCGACCGCTACCCCGAGGCCCTGCAGCGCACCGTCGGCCGCTGACCCTCCTGCTCCACGAAGCGCCTCCTGAAGGCGCTGCGCCTCGGCGATCCCGCCCGGGGGGCGGACCTGATCGTGCGACTCGCCGTCCATCCCGCCTTCGCGGGGCGCACCGGAGGCGCGGCGCGCGCTTCGGGAGGCCACCGAGCGCCTCGTCGCCTGACGGCGCCCCGGTTCAGCCCCGCCGAGCCCGCAGCGCGGGGCCGAGGCGGGACAGGGCGGCCGCGGTCTCTCCGACCATCTCCGCCACGCGGTCCGCACCGAGGTGGTCGGCGGCGAAGCCCAGATACTGGATGTGCACGTGCGCCCGGGCCCACTCCCGTTCGACCGCCTCCAGCGGGCCCTCCGGGAGCTCCGCGCGGTAGGCTCCGAGGTCGACCGGGCCCTGCGCCCGCAGCACCGCGAGATCCAGGCCCGCGGGGGCGACGCGGGCGTTGCCCCAGTCGATCACGGTGTCACCCAACAGGTTCCCGCGGTGCGGGTCGCCGTGGCAGAGCGTCCTCGGCAGCACGGCGAGGGCCTCGCGGATCCGCGCGTCGCCCGCCCACCCCCCGACCAGCGCCGCCGCCTCGCCGTACACCGGTTCGCCGGTGCGGGCGGCCCCGCCGCGCAGGGCGGTCACGGTCCGCTCGCACAGCGCCGTCCACCAGGCGGCGTCGACGACGGGGATCCCCCGGGGTCGGTTGCGCGCCCAGTGCCGGTGCACCCGCGCGAGGGTCCGCAGCACCTCCGTCGACACCTCGCCGGTCGACGCGCCCTCGACCCAGCCCACCACCAGCGGTTCGGGGGCGAGGAGCCGCGGCACACGGGCCCCGTCGACCACACCGACCGCCCGCAGCGCGGCCACCTCCACCGGCTCGGCCCGCTTGACCACGACGGACACCTCGCGGCCGTCGACGACCAGGTCGACGCGCTCCACGCCCCCCGATGCGTAACCGCCGGACAGCGGAGCCCGCCCGACGATCTCCGCGGGACCGCCCAGCCGCCGCCCGACGGCCGAGAGCCAGCTCACCCGCGGGGGCGGGCTCACCTCAGCCCGTACAGCACACCCAGCGCGACGGCCGCCCCGACGACCAGGAACAACGTGGCCCACGGCAGCGGGCGGCGCTGCCAGGTCCGGCCGCTGTCCAGCGCGATCCGGCCCGCCCCGACGAACAGCAGCGCCGCGGCCCCGGACGCCATCGCGACGTCCAGCTCCAGGGCGTTCACCGCCTCGGCGGCGAAGAACGGGCCGCCCCACTTCACGGTGATCGCCACGGCCTTGACCGCGAGCAGCCCGGCCGCGGCGAGCGGGGTGAAGAGCCCCAGCACCAGCAGCGCGCCGAGGATCAGCTCGCCGAACCCGAGTGCCCAGGCCAGCGTGGAGGCCTGCGTGAAGCCGTAGCCCGCGATGATCGAGGTGGTCTGGCCGAGGCCGAGCCCGCCCCACAGCCCGAACACCTTCTGCACGCCGTGGGCCAGGAACAGCCCGCCGATGCCCAGCCGGAGCAGCAGCATGCCGACGTCCGCGCCGGTGTTCCAGGCGACGGGGCGCCGGTTCTCCTTCGTCGCCGCGGGCGGCTGCGTCCCGCCGAGGCTGCCGATGTCGAACTGCCGCGTGGGGTCGCTCATGACCGTCAGCGTATCGGCGGACACGCCCGTCTCGCCCCATCCGACCAGCGTGTTCGGCCACGATCGGGTTTCGGCGGGGGCCCGGGGGTCATCCGAGGGCATGGCCGACGACGTCGGCACCGAGGACTGAGCGGCCCGCTCCCGGGGCCGGTCAGTAGCCGTCCCGCACCAGGTTCGGCGGCTCCTCGCCCCGCGCGTAGGCGGCCAGCTGCTCGCGCATCACGCCGAACGCCCGGTCCAGGGCGCCGGGCACGCTCCCGCCGACGTGCGGCGTGATCAGCACGTTCGGCGCCGTCCACAGGGGATGGTCGGCGGGCAGCGGCTCCGGGTCGGTCACGTCCAGCGCCGCCCGCAGTCGGCCCGCGGTCAGCTCGGCGAGCAGGGCGTCGGTGTCCGCGACGGGCCCGCGGGCCCCGTTGACCAGCACCGCGCCGTCCGGCATCGCCGCGAGGAAGGCGGCGTCCACCAGGCCGCGGGTCTCGTCGGTCAGCGGGACGACGACCACGCACGCGTCGTGCTCCGGCACCAGGTCGAGGACCTCGTCGATGCCGTGGACCCCGTCCCGGGCGCGGCGGCCGACCAGCGTGGTGGTCACGTCGAACGGGGCGAGCCTGCGCACGATGTGCTCGGCGACGTCCCCCGCCCCGACGACGAGCACCCGCTTGCCGCCCAGCTCCTCGGTGACGTGCTGGGTCCACTCCCCCCGGTCCTGTGCGCGCACGAACCCCGGCAGCTCGCGGTACACGGCCAGCAGCACCCCGAGCACCCACTCGGCGGTCGCGCCGCCGTGCGCGCCCTTGCCGTCCGACAGCGCGACGCCCTCGGGCAGCCGCCCGACCCACGCCTCCGCCCCCGCGGTGAGCAGCTGGACGAGCCGCAGCTTCGGCAGCCGATCGGCGAGCTGGACGACCCGGGCCCCCGCCAGGAACGGCGGGACGAGCACCTCGGCCTCGTCGGCGCCCACGGGCAACGGCTCGGCGGCGTCGTAGAGCAGGGGCTGCAGGCCGGGGAGGCCTGCGAGGGCGTCGACACCCCGCGGATGCGGGACCAGGACCACGGTCATGCCCGGACGGTACTCACCGGCCGCTCACCTCACCCCGCCTAGCCTGGACCCGTGCGCCGCAGTCTGCTGATCGTCCTGGTCGCGGTGCTCGGGCTGCTCGCGGGCTGCGCGTCCTTCCCGGACGAGGGCCCGCGGGACTGGCAGGACAAGATCGAGGGCCAGGGCGAGCTCGGCGGCCCGCCGTCCGTGGCGCCCCCGCAGCAGCAGGAGGGTGGCGGAGGCGGCGGCGACTCCGCGCAGGGGGGCGGACAGGCCCCGACCGGGTGCGTCGACCCGGATCCGCAGGTCGTGGCGACGTGCCTGCAGCCGGTCGGGGCGGTCGCGGTGCTGCCCAGCGGGGTGGCGGCGCTGGTCGGCGAACGGACAACGGGGCGGGTGCTGCGCATCGAGCGCGGGCGAGACCCCGTGCTCGTCACCACGATCCCGGTCGACACCGCGGGCGGCGGCGGCTTGACCGGCCTGGTGCTCTCCCCCGGCTACGCCGAGGACCAGCTCGTCTACGCCTACGCCACGACCCCCGAGGACAACCGGGTGCTGCGACTCGCCCCGAACGAGCCGCCCAAGCCCGTGCTCACCGGGATCCCGAAGGGCCCCACGGGCAACGGCGGCGCACTCGGCGTCGACGCGGGCAACACCCTGCTCGTCGCCACCGGCGGCGCCGGCGGGGCACCCCCGGAGTCGCTGGCGGGCAAGGTACTGCGCATCGACACCCTCGGCAGACCCGCCCCGACCAACCCCGATCCCGCCTCACCGGTCCTCAGCAGCGGCCTCACCGAGCCCGGCGGGATCTGCACGGACACCGCCACCCAGACCTCCTGGGTCACCGACCGGGCCGCGTCCCGGGACGTCCTGTTCCGGGTCCGCCCCGGCCCCCTCGGCGCCCCCGCCTGGACCTGGCCGGACCGCCCGGGCGTCGCGGGCTGCATGACCCAGCCCGGCGTCGTCACGGTCGCCCTGACCACCGCCGCGGCCCTCTCGGTCCTGCGCCCGGCCGAGGACGGCAGCTTCACCGGCGTCCCCGAGACCCTGCTGGGCGGCGTCTACGGCCGCCTCAACGCCGCCACCCTGGGCTCCGACGGCCTGCTCTGGCTCGGCACGGTCAACAAGTCCGGCGGCAAACCGGTCCCCAGCGACGACCGCGTGATCCGCATCCAGCCGCCGAGCGGCGGCGGCGCGAGCAAGTCCTGAGCGTCGGCCGCGCGGGCCGGCGGTGAGATCAGCACCAGTGCTGTTCCGGAGGCTCGGGACAGCACTGGTGCTCAGAAGCCGGTCAGCTGCAGCGCTCGATGATCAGCTCGCGGACCCGCTTGGCGTCCGCCTGGCCCTTCGTGGCCTTCATGACCGCGCCCACGATGGCGCCCGCGGCCTGGACCTTGCCGGAGCGGATCTTGTCGGCGACGTCCGGCTGGGCGGCGAGGGCCTCGTCCACCGCGGCGATCAGGGGGCCGTCGTCGCTCACGACCTTGAGGCCGCGCCGCTCCACGACCTCGTCCGGCTCACCCTCGCCCGCCAACACGCCGTCGACGACCTGGCGGGCCAGCTTGTTGTTCAGCTCGCCGCTCGCCACCAGCGCGATCACGCGGGCGACCTGGGCCGGGGTGATCGGCAGCGCGTCCAGCTCGACCGACCGCGCGTTCGCCTGCTGGGCCAGGTACGCGACCCACCAGCTCCGCGCCTCGCCCGCGGGGGCGCCCGCCGCCACGGTGGCCTCGATGAGGTCCAGCGCGCCGGCGTTCACCAGGTCGCGCAGCTCCTCGTCCGAGATGCCCCACGACTCCTGGATCCGCGCGCGGCGCTCCCACGGCTTCTCCGGCAGGGTCCCGCGGAGCTCCTCGACCCACTCGACGGACGGCGCGATCGGGACCAGGTCCGGCTCCGGGAAGTACCGGTAGTCCTCCGAGGTCTCCTTGCGCCGCCCGGCACGCGTGGTGCCGGACTGCTCCTCGAAGTGCCGCGTCTCCTGGACGATCTCGCCGCCCTCGTCCAGCACGCCCGCCTGGCGGGACATCTCGTACCGCACGGCCCGCTCGACCGACCGCAGCGAGTTGACGTTCTTGGTCTCGGTGCGGGTGCCCAGCACGCCGGAGCCCGTGGGCGAGAGCGACAGGTTCACGTCGCACCGCATGGAGCCCTGGTCCATCCGGACGTCGCTCACGCCGAGCGACTTGATCAGGTCGCGGAGCTGCGTGACGTAGGCGCGCGCCACCTCGGGCGCCCGCCCCCCGGTGTCCGGGATCATCTTCGTGACGATCTCGATCAGCGGCACGCCCGCCCGGTTGTAGTCCAGCAGCGAGTAGTCCGCGCCGTGGATGCGCCCGGTCGCGCCGCCGACGTGCAGCGACTTGCCGGTGTCCTCCTCCATGTGGGCGCGCTCGATGCCCACCCGGACGACAGTGCCGTCGTCCAGCGTGACGTCCATGTAGCCGTCGACGCAGATCGGCTCGTCGTACTGCGACGTCTGGAAGTTCTTCGGCATGTCCGGGTAGAAGTAGTTCTTCCGGGCGAACCGGCCCCAGGGGGCGATCGAGCAGTTCAGCGCCAGCCCGATCCGGATGGCGGACTCCACCGCCGTGCGGTTGACCACCGGCAGCGAGCCGGGCAGGCCCAGGCAGGTGGGGCAGACCTGGGTGTTCGGCTCGGCGCCGAACTCCGTGGGGCAGCCGCAGAACATCTTGGTGTTCGTGGACAGCTCGACGTGCACCTCGAGCCCGAGCGTGGGCTCGTACCGCGCCACGACGTCCGTGTAGTCGACCAGCGTGGTCACCGGGTCACCTCCGGAGCGGTCAGGGCGCCCTCGTCCGCGAGGCGGGAGGCCTCGAACGCGGCGCCGACGCGGTACATCACGGCCTCGCCCAGCGCGGGCGCCATGATCTGCAGCCCGACGGGCAGCCCGTCCTCCTCGGCGAGCCCGGAGGGCACGGACATCCCGGCGACCCCGGCCAGGTTGGTCGGGATCGTGGCGAGGTCGTTGAGGTACATGGCCAGCGGGTCGTCCACCTTCTCGCCGATCCGGAACGCCGTGGTGGGCGCCGTCGGCGAGACCAGCACGTCCGCCTTGGCGAACGCGGCGGCGAAGTCCCGGCTGATCAGCGTGCGGACCTTCTGGGCCTGGCCGTAGTAGGCGTCGTAGTAGCCCGACGACAGCGCGTAGGTCCCCAGGATGATCCGGCGCTTGACCTCGGGGCCGAACCCGGCCTCGCGGGTGGCCGCCATGACCTCCTCGGCGGACGCGCCCCGGCTCACCCGCAGCCCGTAGCGCATGGCGTCGAACCGGGCGAGGTTCGAGGAGACCTCCGACGGCAGGATCAGGTAGTACGCGGCCATGCCGTACTCGAAGTGCGGGCACGAGACCTCGACGATCTCGGCGCCGAGCTTCTCCAGCCGCTGCAGCGCGGCGTCGAACGACGCACGCACACCCGACTGGTAGCCCTCCCCGCCGAGCTCGCGGACCACGCCGACCCGCAGGCCGGACAGGTCACCCTGCGCACCCAGCCTGGCCGCCTCGACGACCGACGGCACCGGCTGGTCGATCGAGGTCGAGTCCAGCGGGTCGTACCCGCCGATGACCTCGTGCAGCAGCGCGGCGTCCAGCACCGTGCGCGCGCACGGCCCGCCCTGGTCCAGCGAGGACGCGCAGGCCACGAGCCCGTACCGGGACACCCCGCCGTACGTCGGCTTGACGCCCACGGTGCCGGTGACGGCCGCGGGCTGGCGGATCGAGCCGCCCGTGTCCGTGCCGATCGCCAGCGGCGCCTCGAACGCGGCCAGCGCCGCCGCGGAGCCGCCGCCGGACCCGCCGGGGATCCGGCTGAGGTCCCACGGGTTGCGGGTGGGGCCGTACGCCGAGTGCTCGGTGGAGGAGCCCATGGCGAACTCGTCCATGTTGGTCTTGCCCAGGATCGTGATCCCGGCCGCGCGCAGCCGGGAGGTGACGGTCGCGTCGTACGGCGGGCGCCAGCCGTCCAGGATCTTCGAGCCGCAGGTCGTGGGCATGTCCGTGGTGGTGAACACGTCCTTGAGCGCGAGCGGGACCCCGGCCAGCGGGGACGCGGGCGCGCTCCCGGCCTCGACCTGCTCGTCCACCAGGGCGGCGGAGGCCAGCGCGGCCTCGGTGCCGACGTGGAGGAACGCGTGGACCTCCCCGTCCACCTCGGCGATCCGGTCGAGGTGGGCCCGAGCGACCTCGACGGCCGAGACCTCCCCGCTCTGGATCTTCGCGGCGAGCTCGGACGCGGTCAGGTGGATCACACTCATGCCTCCTCCCCCAGGATCCGCGGGACGCGGAAGCGGCCGTCCTCCGCCGCGGGCGCCCCGGAGAGCGCCTGCTCCTGGGTCAGCCCGGGGCGCAGCTCGTCCGGCCGGAACACGTTCTCCAGCGGGACGGCGTGCGAGGTCGGCGGGATGTCGTCCGCGGCGACCTCGCCCACGCGGGCGACGGCGCCCAGGATGACGTCGAGCTGGCCCGCGAAGGTGTCCAGCTCCTGGTCCGTCACGGCCAACCGGGACAGTCGGGCGAGGTGCGCGACCTCGTCCCGGGAGATGGAGCCGGATTCGGCGGGCATGTCTCTCCAGGGGATGTCGAAGGGTGTGCCCCGAGTCTATTCGGGCCCGCCGACAGTTCTCACCAGCCCTGTCAACCCCCCGCAACCGCCCGCCTCCGGAGCGCGTTTGGCAGGATTCCCCCTGCGGTGCCGACGGCTCCGCCCGGTGGTGTGCAGTGGTGACGAGGAGGCTTGAAGGCGTGTCGTACCTGCTCCGGGTGGTCCTTCCGGACAAGCCGGGCATCCTGGGTGCCGTCGCGACCGCGCTCGGCTCGGCGGGGGCGGACATCCTCGGGGTGGACGTCGTGGAGCGGGTGGACGGCCAGGCCGTGGACGACCTGGCGATCGAGCTGCCCTCGGGGCGCCCGCCGGACGTCCTGATCACCGCCGCCGAGTCCGTCGTCGGGGTGCAGGTGGAGTCCGTCCGGCCCTACTCCGGGCGCCTGGACACCCACCGTGAGCTGGAGCTCGTCGACGCGATCGCCTCGGACCCCGAGCACGGGCTGTCCCGGCTCGCCGAGGAGGTCCCCCGGCTGTTCCGGGCGGGCTGGGCGATCGTCGCGGTCCGCGAGGAGGGGCGCTCCTACCGGGTCGCCGACTCCTCGGCCGCCCCCGAGACGCGTGCGGGCGACCTGCCGTGGCTGCCGCTGGAGCGGGCCATGATCGTGGACCCCGAGGTGCACTGGGTGCCGGAGCCGTGGAGCGCGCTGGACACCGAGCTGGCGGCGGCGCCGTTCGGCAGCGGGTCGCCCGCCAAGGCGCTGGTGGT
This sequence comes from Pseudonocardia xishanensis, assembly GCF_039541715.1. Taxonomy (NCBI): domain Bacteria; kingdom Bacillati; phylum Actinomycetota; class Actinomycetes; order Pseudonocardiales; family Pseudonocardiaceae; genus Pseudonocardia; species Pseudonocardia xishanensis. The sequence goes on along the minus strand of NZ_BAABGT010000077.1, from coordinate 17,705 downwards.
GGGCCGTCCGGGCGGGCCGGCGTTCCGGCCGTCGGAGCTGGCCCGGCTGACCCACCTCGCCGGCATCGTGGCCGCGGTCCTGGGAGCCTGACGAATGGCACGGCCCCGTGGATAGGCCCTGGTCGCGGGTCCCGGCGGCGGTCGGGGTGGCGCTGCGGCCGTACGTCGTCAGCGCCACGGACGCGATCATCACCGCGGTCCGGGCCGAGGTCGCGGACTACCAGCTCCCGCTGCAGGGCAACTTCGGCACTCGGATCACCCAGGGCGTGACCTACGCGCTGGGCCAGTTCGTGGGGCTGCTCGGCTCGGACACCGACCTGCCGGACACCCGCATCTACGCCGAGCTGGGCCGGGTGGAGCACCGGCACGGCCGCACGCTCGCCGCGCTGCAGACCGCCTACCAGGTGGGCACCCGGACCGCCTGGCAGGCGATCGGGGACAGCCCGGCCGCCAAGGGGCTGCCGCCCGCGGCCATCTTCGCGCTGGCCGAGGCGCTGTTCTCCTACGTCGAGCAGCTGTCCGCGGCGTCGGTCGCGGGCTGGGCCGAGGAGGAGTCGATGCGGGCCGGGTCGGTGCAGGCGCGCCGGCACACCCTCGTCGAGGCCCTGGTCCGACGGCCCCCGGTCGCCCAGGCCGAGATCGAACGGCTGGTGACGGCGGCGGGCTGGACCCCGCCCGCCCGCGTCGCCGCGCTGGTGGTCGACGACGCCGTCGGGGTCGCCGCCCGCATCCCCGGCGCCATCGCCGCGGACCTCGAGCCCGCCGGGATCGCCGTGGTCCCCGCGGTGCGCGAGGGCTTCGCCGACGCCGTGCGGGCCGCCGTGCGCGGGCGCGCGGTGCTGGGCCCCGCGGTCCCGCTCGCCGAGGTCCACCGCTCCGCCGCCCGGGCGCAGTCGGCCTGGACCGCGCACGCGGCGGGCCTGCTGACCCGGGACCCGGAACCACTGCTGCTGGCGGACACCCACCTCGTCGAGCTGCTGCTCGTCGGGGCCCCGGACCTGGCCGCCGACCTGCGGGAACGGGTGTACGGCCCGCTCGCGGACATGCCCGCGGGCGCGGCGGAGCGGTCGGTCGAGACGCTGCGGGCCTGGCTGGACGCGCACGGCGACGTCGCCACCGCAGCGGCGACCCTGCACGTCCACCCGCAGACGGTCCGCTACCGCCTCGCGAGCCTGCGCGAGATCTACGGGGACGCCCTGGACGACCCGGCGAGGCGCCTGGAGCTCACGATCGCCCTGCGGACCCCCGAGCCCTGAGCGACGCCCCCTCCCGACGCACAAACGGCACTTTCGTGCGGACCTACCGCACAAAAGTGCCGTTCGTGCGAAAAAGGGAGGGGGTCAGGCAGCCAGGCGGGCCGGGGCCGACCTGCGGCCGAGCTTCGTCACTCGCTTCTTCACCGGGGTCGGCGAGCCGTAGCGCTCGTGGCCGCCCGGGAAGGCGAGACGGATGATCTTCTTCCACACCTTCGCGTACTGCTTCGGCAGCGGACCCGCGTTGTAGGGCAGCCCGTAGCGGCGGCAGATGTCCCGCACCTTCGGCGCGATCTCCGAGTACCGGTTGCTGGGCAGGTCCGGGAAGAGGTGGTGCTCGATCTGGTGGCTCAGGTTGCCGGTCATCAGGTGCATCGCCTTGCTGCCGGTCAGGTTCGCCGACCCCAGCATCTGGCGGATGTACCACTGGCCGCGGGTCTCACCGTCGAGCCGCTCCTCCTCGAACGTCTCGGTGCCGTCCGGGAAGTGGCCGCAGAAGATCACGGCGTGGGACCAGACGTTCCGCACGATGTTCGCGGTGAAGTTCGCGGTGAGGTTCGCGACGAAGTTCGGACCGGACAGCAGCGGGAACAGGACGTAGTCCTTGGCCGCCTGCTTGCCGATCTTCTTCAGCGTCCGCATGACCTCGGGCTTGGCCTCCGACCACGGCTTCTCACCGCTGCGGATCTTGTCCGTCTCCATGTCGTACATGGCGATGCCGTACTCGAAGATCAGCGACAGGCCGACGTTCGTGAGCGGCTGGATCAGGTCCGACGGCTTCCACTCCTGCTCCGGGGTGATCCGCATGACCGTGTAGCCCAGGTCGCGGTCCTTGCCCCGGACGTTGGTGAAGGTGTGGTGCTCGTAGTTGTGCGAGCGCTTCCAGAACTCGGCCGGGTCCGCGTGGTCCCAGTCCCAGGTCGTGGAGTGGATCTTCGGGTCCCGCATCCAGTCCCACTGGCCGTGCAGGATGTTGTGCCCGAGCTCCATGTTCTCGAGGATCTTCGCCACGGAGAGCGCGGCGGTGCCCGCGATCCACGCGGGCGGGAACTTCGCGAACAGCAGGATCCCGCGACCGCCGAACTCCAGGCTGCGCTGGGCGCGGATGACGGCGTGGATGTAGCGGGCGTCGCGCTCCCCACGGGAGGCGACGACCTCCTCGCGGATGGCGTCGAGCTCGGCGCCGAGAGCCTCGACCTGCTCGTCGGTCAGGTGGGCGGCGGCGCTGGGGCGCTCGAGGGCGGTCACACTCATGGTTTCTCCTACAGATCGAGGGTGACGTCGCCGGTCGGGGCGGAGACGCAGGTACGGACGGGGCGACCGGGCTGATCGGCGGCGTCGTGACACTCGCCGGTCTGCAGGTCGCGCACGGCGCCCGCGGTGAGCTTGCCGACGCAGGTGTGGCAGATCCCCATCCGGCAGCCGCTGGGCATCAGCGCGCCCGCGGCCTCGGCGGCCACGAGCACCGGGACGTCCGGGCCTGCCTCCGCGACGACGCCGCTGGCGGAGAGGGTGATCGTGCCGCCGGTGCCGTCCATGTGGGCCGCGCGCTTCGGGGCGAAGCGCTCGACCCGGACGTCCGGCCAGGCGTCGGTCAGCGCGTCGAGCAGGCCGGCCGGGCCGCACGCGAGGACCTCGCGGGCGGGACGGTCCGGGACCAGCTCGTCGAGCAGTTCGGGGGTGGGGCGGCCGTGCAGCGCCGTGTGGTGCTCGATCAGGCGCAGCCCGGTGCGGGCGGCGAGCTCGCGCAGCTCGGGGCCGAAGACGACCTCCGCCGGGGTGCGGTCGACGTGCACCAGCACCGCGTGCCGCAGGTCCGCCGGGTCCGCGCTGCGGAGCATCCCCATGACGGGGGTGATCCCGCTGCCCGCGGTGACGAACAGCGGCTTGCCGCCGGGTGAGGTGAACTCGCCCTCGGCGGGCGCGATCCCGACGACCGCGCCGACCGGGGTGTGGTGGGCGAGCCGCCCGGACACCTCGCCGCCGGGCACGGCCGTGACCGTGACCTGCAGTACCGGGTCCCCGGGACGCGAGGTGAGCGAGTAGGTGCGCCAGTGCCAGATCCCGTCGATCTGGAGGCCGATCCCCGCGTACTGGCCCGGCAGGTGCGCCGCGTACGGCGCGCCGGGGCGCAGGAACAGGGTGGTCGTGTCCGCGGTCTCGCGGCGGACGGCGACCACCTTGGCCCGCGGCGCACGCCGGGACCAGAGGGGGTTCAGGGTGCCGAGGACGTCGTCGGGCAGCAGCGGCGTGGTGAACGCCCGAGCCAGGGACCGGACGTGCCTCCCGACGGTCCCGAAACCGGTTGTCACGCTCATGGGTTCCACGCTAAGGATCGTGACCTGTTCGAGACCACCACCTCGACCACGGCCCGGCGGGCAGTTCTGTTGTCCTTCCAACAAGCCGCCGAACGGTGCGTGTCGCTGCCGCGGATCGGGAACCCTACAGCCCTGTCCGGAGTTCCGGAGCGGTCAGACGCGGATGGCGAGGGCCGAACGGACCAGGTCGTCGTTCCCCGTGGCCAGCCAGCCGTCCGGGCGGACGAGCACGTCCTCGAACCCGATCCGGGTGTCCACACCCATGCGCAGCGCGTACTCCAGGACGGGCCAGGCGCCGTCCTCCTCGCCGTGCAGCAGGACCGGGACGGGCAGCTGACCCAGCGCGCGGACGATGCGGATGGCCTCGGCGACGGCGGTCTCCGGGTCCGAGACGACGGTGGACTCGGCGAGCACCCGGACCGTCATCGGCGGGACGCCGCTCTGCCGCAGGGTCACGGCGTCGCCGCTGGTCCAGACCCCCAGCTCGACGCCGATGTTGTTCTGCGCGGCGGCCCGGCAGACGTCCACCCAGCCCTTCTCGTGGACGTTCACCGAGCAGACGTCCGGCTTGCCCTGGCCGAGCCTGCCCCAGCCGTGCACGGCCTCGATGCGCTTGCGCGGGTCCGGCTGGATCCAGCGGCCCGTGGTCACGCCGATCTCGACGCCGGGCGCCTCCTGCCGGATGAGCGCCACCGCGTCCCCGACGTGCACGGGCTCGATGGTCTCGTGGCCCAGCGGGTCCCGGGGGTGGACGTGCACGGACTGGACGCCGAGGCGGGCGACGGCCCGTGCGTCTCGCGCCAGGTGGCGGGCCAGCACGGGCAGCGCGGGGTGCGCGTCCTCCGGACGCGAACCGTTCAGAACCGCCTGCAGCACCGTGCCTCCTTCTCGTCCCAGTGTCCGTGCCCGTGCCGGTTCCGGTTCGGACGGATCACGAACCGGGTGCGCCGACCGGTCCTCGTCGTGCGGGGAGCGAGCGTGTCCGCGCACCGGCGGCGGGCCCCGAGAGCCTAGTCCGCGCGCGCCGGGAGATCGGCTCACGGCACGGCGAGATCCCCCCAACTGTTGACGCGTCTCACGCCCCCGCGGCGGCCTCCGCGTATCGGACGGCCTCCTCCGGACCCCGGTCCAGCAGGACCCGGAAGCCGGCCTCGTCCAGCACCGGGACCCCGAGCTCCTGCGCCTTGTCGAACTTCGACCCGGGTGCCTCCCCCGCGACCAGGAACGCGGTCTTCTTCGACACCGAGCCCGCCGCCCGCCCGCCGCGGGCCATGATCGCCTCCTTGGCCTCGTCCCGGGAGAACTCCTCCATCGAGCCGGTGATGACGATCGACTGGCCCTCGAGGGTGCGCGGGACCGACTCGTCCACCTCGTCGACCATCCGCACGCCCGCGGCCCGCCACTTCGCGACGACCTCGCAGTGCCAGTCGACGCTGAACCAGTCCCGGACGGCCATCGCGATCGTGGGGCCGACGCCCTCCACGCCCGCGATCGGCGCGATGGCGGCCGCGAGCGCCTTCGCCTGCGCGCGGGTGGCGGCCTTCGCCGCCTTCTCGACCTCCGCCGCGAGGGCCTCGGGGGCCGGCACGTCGGACTCGGCGTCCGTGGCGTCGGACTCGCGGGCTGGGGTGTCGGACTCGCGTGCTGGGGTGTCCGATTCGGTGGCCGTGGGGTCGGACTCGCGGGTGGGGGTGGCGGGCTCGGGTACGGGGGTGGGGTCGTCCTCGGCCTCGGAGCCGTCCCCGGTGATCTCCACGCCCGCCTTCTCGGTCTCCACCCGGGCGGTCTCGGCGGCGGCCTCGATAGCCTCCATCGACGAGAACTCCCTGGCCAGCGCCTGGGCCGCGGTGGGCCCGACGTGCCGGATGGACAGCCCGACCAGCACCCGCCACAGCGGGCGATCCTTGGCCGCCTCGAGGTTCTGCAACAACTTGCGCCCGTTCGCCGACAGCACGCCCGCCTTGGTGCGGAACAGCTCGGTCTGGAGCAGGTCCTCCTCGGTGAGCGAGAAGACGTCCCCCTCGTCCTGCACCACGCCGGAGTTCAGCAGCGCCACGGCCGCCTCGTACCCCAGCCCCTCGATGTCGAACGCGCCCCGGCCCGCGACGTGGAACAGCCGCTCCCGCAGCTGCGCGGGACAGGACCGCGCGTTCGGGCAACGCCGGTCGACGTCTCCCGCCTTCTGCTGCACCAGCTCGGTGCCGCACTCCGGGCAGTGGGTGGGCATGACGAACTCGCGCTCCGCACCCGTGCGCACGTCCACCACCGGGCCGAGCACCTCGGGGATCACGTCCCCGGCCTTGCGGATGACGACCCGGTCCCCGATGAGCACGCCCTTGCGGCGCACCTCGTCCGCGTTGTGCAGGGTCGCCATGGACACCGTGGAGCCCGCGACCAGCACCGGCTCCATGACCGCGAACGGCGTGACCCGCCCGGTGCGCCCGACGTTGACCTGGATGTCCTTGAGCGTGGTGGTCGCCTCTTCGGGCGGGTACTTGTAGGCGATCGCCCACCGCGGCGCCCGCGAGGTGGAGCCGAGGCGCCGCTGCAGCGCCACCTCGTCCACCTTGACGACCACACCGTCGATCTCGTGCTCGATGTCGTGGCGGTGCTCGCCCCAGTACGCGACGTGCGCCACGACGTCGTCCACCTTCGTGAACACCGTCGTGCGCGGGGAGACCGGCAGCCCCCACGCCTGCAGTGCCTCGTAGGAGTGCGACTGCGTGACGGGGGTGAACCCGCGACGCTTGCCCACCCCGTGGCAGATCAGCCGCAGGTTCCGGGACGCGGTGACCCGCGGGTCCTTCTGCCGCAGCGACCCCGCGGCGGTGTTGCGCGGGTTGGCGAAGGGCGCCTTGCCCGCCTCGACCAGCGAGGCGTTGAGCCGCTCGAAGTCCGCCAGCCGGAAGTAGACCTCGCCGCGCACCTCGACCAGCTCGGGCACCGGGAAGTCCGCCGTGCCGGTGAGCTGCTCGGGGACCTCCTCCAGGGTGCGCATGTTCAGCGTGATGTCCTCCCCGGTGCGCCCGTCCCCCCGGGTGAGCGCGCGGGTGAGGGTGCCGTTCTCGTACAGCAGGTTCACCGCGAGCCCGTCGATCTTCAGCTCGCAGAGGTAGTGCAGGTCCGACCCGACCTCGCGCACCGTGCGGTCCGCCCAGGCACGCAGGTCCTCCTCGGAGAACGCGTTGTCCAGCGACAGCATCCGCTCGAGGTGGTCGTGGGCGGTGAAGTCCGTGGAGAACTGCCCGCCGACCTTCTGCGTGGGCGAGTCCGGCGTGCGGAGCTCCGGGAACTCGTCCTCCAGCGCGATCAGCTCGCGCCACAGCGTGTCGAACTGGCCGTCCGACACCACCGGCGCGTCGAGGACGTAGTAGCGGAACTGGTGGTCCGCGACCTCGGTGGACAGCGCGGCGTGCCGCTCCCGGACCTCGTCGGGAACGCTGCTGGTGGGAGTGCTCACGTCGGGCAGGTTAGTGGTCGCCGCCGACAGTTTCCGACCATCCGGCCAGCAGTCGCCCGAGCAGGGTGTCGAGCCGGGCGCGGTCGGCGGCGGTGAGCACCGACAGCAGCGCCCGCTCGTTCGCCACGTGCTCCCCGACGACCGCGTCGACCAGCTCGCGCCCGGCCGCGGTCAGCGACACCAGCATGCTGCGCCGGTTGTCCGGGTCCAGCTTCCGCTCGACCCGGCCCGCGGCCTCCAGCTTGTCCAGCCGGTTCGTCATCGCCGCCGGGGACAGCATCAGGGTGCGGGCGAGCGCGGTGGGCGTGAGCGTGTACGGCTCGCCGCTGCGCCGCAGCGCGGCCAGCACGTCGAAGTCGCCGGTTCCCATCCCGTGCCGCGCGAACGTCCGCCCGACCAGCGGCCCCGCGACCTGCGCCAGCCTGCCGAGCCTGCCGAACAGGGCCATCGCCGCGAGCCCCTCCTCGCCCAGGTCCGGCCGCTCGCGGCGCCACTGGTCGGCGATGTCGTCGATCGCGTCCTCCACGTCCGGCACCCTACCTTGACACCGAACATTTCGACGTCGTACTTTTCGAGTATGACGATCAGCTTCTCGGCGGAGGCCGAGGCCCCCGTCCCCGCCGAACGCGCCTGGGCCGTGCTCGCCGACTACTCCCGAGACGCCGAGTGGCGCCACCAGGTCGTGAGCATGGTCTCGACCCCGCCCGGCCCCGCGGAGCCCGGCCAGACCACCGCCGAGGTCATGCGCTTCGCGGGCCGCACCCTGCACAACGACGGCGAGGTCGTCACCTCCGGCCCCGGCCTGCGGTTCACCTGGCGCACCACCTCCGGGGTGGACGCCGAGGGGGCCCGCGAGGTGGTCCCGCTCGGTGCCGACCGGTGCCGGGTGGTGCTGCGCACCCGCGTCCACCCCACCGGCGCCGAGCGGTACTACGCCCCGCTCGCCCGGTTCGTGCTGCGGCACGGCCTGCGCAAGGACCTACGCCGGTTCGTCCAGCAGCTGTGAGGCCCACTCCCGCAGCGTGGCCGCCCGGATCTTCGTCCCGTTGGTGCCCGACGTGGTCGGCATGGCCTCGACGACGCGCACGGACTCCGGCACCTTGAACTTCGCCAGCCCCTCCGCACACCACTCCCGCAGCCCGGTCGGGGTCCGCCCCTGCTCCGCCACCACGAACCCGATCGCCACGGTGGCGCCGGAGGCCGACGGCACGCCGACCACCTTGGCGGTGTGCACGTCCGGGTGCGCCGCGAGCCGCACCTCGATCTCCGCCGGGTCGACCAGGAACCCGTGCAGCCGCAGCGCGTCCCCCATCCGGCAGAAGTAGGCGAACGCGCCGTCGTCGACCAGCACGCCGAGGTCCCCGGAGTGGAACCAGCCGTCCCGGGTGAGCGCGTCCGGCACGTCCGCGCCCAGGTAGCGGTCGACGACGTTCGGGCCGCGGAACTGCAGCTCGCCCTCCCGCCCCGCGCCGAGCACCTCCTCGGTCACCGGGTCCACCACCCGCACCGCGATCGCGGGGTCCACGACCCGGCCGCCACCCGCCCAGCGGTCGGGTTCCGGTTCGTCGAGGGGCCAGTGCGCGACCAGCGCGAACAGCTCGGACGAGCCGTACACCCCGGACGTCGAGGTCCCGAACTCCGCTGCCGCCCACGCGGCCAGCTCGCGGGAGCGGCCCTGGAAGTCCGCGACGCCCCACCAGCGCCACGCGGACAGGTCCTGGTCCCGCCACGCCTCGCGCAGCCGCAGCACCAGGTCGTCCCCGCCGACGACGTGGGTGACGCCGAGCCGGGCCATGTCCGCGAGCACCTCGTCGGCGTCGAAGACCGGGGCGAGCACGCAGACCGCGCCTGCGGCGAGGGCCGCCATCGCGGTGTTGTAGCCGAACACCCCCGACAGCGGGAGCGCGCACAGGACGCGGTCGCGCTCGGTGATGCCGATGGTCGCGGCATCCGCCACCGCGTGCCGCAGCACCCCGGTACCGGAGTGGGCGGCGAGCTTCGGCATGCCCGTCGAGCCGGAGGTGGTGAACGCGACGGCGGGGGCGTCCGGGTCCGACGCCGGCACCGGGCCGTCGATGCCCGTGGGCACCCAGGCCCCGCCGCCGACGTCCGACGTCGCCGGGTCGGGTGCCTCCCGCCCCGGCCCCGCGACCACCGCGACCGGCGGCGCGGGTCCGTCCCCGACGGCCGCCTTCAGCCTGCCGAGCAGGTCGAGGCCGTGGAAGTCGTGTGCCAGTACGACGAGGGCGGGGCGGGCGCGGGCGAGGACGTGCCGGACCTCGTCGACGTTGTACCGGGTGTTGATGCCGATCACGTGCCCGCCGAGGCCCGCGACGGCGAACTGCCAGACCAGCGCGTCCGACCAGTTGGGCAGCCACACGGCGACGCAGTCCCCCGCGCCGATCCCGCGCCCGTCCAGCTCGGCGGCCAGCGCCCGGGTGCGTCGCCACAGCTCGCCGCGCGTGACCGGAACGGGCCCGGCGGGCCCGCGGTCGATCACGACGACCGCGTCCGGGTCCCGTGCGGCGAGGCGTCCGAGCAGGTCGGGCAGGTCGCGGGGTGGGGGGCCGGGCTCGGGGAAGGGGGCGACCGGGTGCGGAACGATCGCGTTCTCCCGCGGTGCCGACGGTTCGCTCGCACGCTCGCTCATGCCGCGGCCTCCCCCAGCTCCGCCAGCCAGCCCGCGAGCACGCCGCCGAAGCCCTCGATCTCCTCCATCGGATAGTGCCCGATCCCGGGCAGGACCGTGCACCGCGCGCCGGGGATCCCGGCCGCGGCGGCCCGCACCCCGTCGGCGGGCACCCACAGGTCGTCCGCGCCGACGACCAGGTGCGCCGGGCACCGGATCTCGCCGAGTCGTTCCCGCAGGTCGTGGGTGGTCCAGCCGATCAGGTCCGAGGTGGAGACGGTGGGGTCCTCGCGCCGGTGCATCGTGGCGATCAGCCCGGCCCGCTCCCGCGACACCGCCCCGCCGACGACGGCGAGCGTCCCCAGCTCGGTCCGGTCCGCCCGGCTCGGCGCGGCCACGTCCGACAGCTCCCGGCGCAGCCCCCGCTCCGACGGCCGCCCACCCGTCCACGCGTCCGCCGCCATCGCGACGATCCCCGCGAGCGGCACCCGGGTGGCGAGGTCGAGGGTGATCTTGCCGCCGATCGAGCAGCCGACGACGTAGGGCGTGACCAGCCCCAGGTCGGCGATCAGCGCGGCGACCCAGGCCGCGTAGTCCCCGAGGTCGGTCACCGGGCCGCCGGGCGCGGGCTCGGAGCGGCCGTGCCCGGGCAGGTCCGGCACCACGACCCGGTACCCGCGCGCCGCGAGCGCCGGCGCGACGTGGCGCCACTGCACCCCGCTCTGCCCCGCCGTGTGCAGGCAGAGCACCGGCGTGCCCGCCCCATGGTCCTCGACGAACGCCGGCGCGCCGCCGATCTCGACGTACCTCATGCGATCTCCCGCGCGGCCGCGACGATCAGGTGGAGGACCCTCGTCAGCCGCAGGTACTCGTAGCCGTCCCCGCGCATGCCGATCCGGCCGGTCATGGCGAACCGCGTCAGGTCCGCGCCGGTGGCGAGCTCCAGCCAGGTCGGCTCGTCCGCCTCGACGACGAACGTGGCCCCCCGCGCCGCCCGCGGCGCCACCTCGATCACCCGGCCGCGGTAGATGCGCAGGTGGACCTCGTCCTCGCCCGCCCGCAACCCGATCGCCCCGTCCCAGCTCGCGACGTGCTCGGCGAACTCCGGGGTCAGGGCCGCGACCAGCGCCTCGGCCCAGGCGACCGTGCCGAACGCCCGCCCGACGGCGTCGGGCCCGGTCCCGCGGGCGTCCACCAGCGCGCTGGTGGTGCCCTCCTGCACGGTCCGCCCGGCGTCGTCGACCAGCCGCATGTGCCGGGTGACCACACCGCGGGTGCCGCCGCGGGTCCGCCGGCAGCGCACGATCGCGAGCTCGAGCCGCAGCACGTCGCCGACGCGGATGGGCGCCCGGTAGGACCAGTGCGTGTCCAGCAGCCCGCGGACCGCCTCGCCGTGCAGCCCGAGGGTCTGCATCAGGCCCATCGCGACCGCGATCCCGAACGGGCCCTGCAGGATCCCGCCCTCGGCGTGCAGCGGATGGTCGTCCCCGGACAGCGCGGTGAACGCGGCGAGGTCCTCGGCGGTCACCGCGCGGGGCGCGCTGGTGAAGCGCTCCCCCACCGTGAAGTCCTCGAACTCGCGGCCCGGCCCGGTCCGACCGGGCCGGACGATCTGCTCGGTCGTCATGCACACCCTTTCGTGAGAACGAACGCCCGTTCTTGCGTCGACGGAACCAGGCCCGACGGCTCGCGTCAAGCCTCTAGACTGCGGGCATGAACGAGCGTTCCGTGGTGGCCCCGAGCCGGGCGAACGAGGCCGCGATCCTCGACGCCGCCCTCACGGCGTTCGGCACGCTGGGGTTCCACGGGGCGTCGATGCGCGAGGTCGCGAGGGGCGCGGGGACCAGCCTGTCGAACCTCTACAACTACTTCCCGTCCAAGGCCCACCTGCTCGCCGAGGTGCTGCGGCACGCCAACGCCGAGCTCGCCGACCGCCTGGCACGGGCGGTCGCCGAGGCCGGGGACGACGCGTCCTCCCGGATGCGCGAGGCGGTGCGCGCGTACGTCGGGTACGTGGTGGACCACCAGCTCGCGATGGTCGTGTCGACCGCCGAGGTCCGCTACCTGCGCGGGGACGAGCGGGACCGGCTGGTCGCGGGGCGGGACGAGAACGAGGCGCTCTTCACCCGGATCGTCGAGCAGGGCGTCGCCTCCGGGGAGTTCCGCTCGCCGTACGCGGCCGACGCCACCCGCGCGATCCTGTCCACCATCAGCGCGATCGCCCTCTGGTACCGCCCGGACGGGCGACTGTCTCGCGGCCAGCTCGCCGAACAGCACGCCCGGTACGCCCTCGCCCTCCTCGAGGCACCCCTCCCGCGACCGTGACCCTTGTGTTCGACGGGCTCCGCCGGCTAGCGTAAGAACGATCGTTCGTACTGAACAGCTCTCGCATCGTCGCGGAGGTCGAACCCATGACCCAGCACCAGCCCCCGGTCCGGATGGGGCGGCTCGCCGGAGCCGCCGTCCTGGCCACCACCCTCGAATGGTTCGACTTCCTGATCTACGCCACGGCCGCGGCACTCGTGCTGGGGCCGCAGTTCTTCCCGTCGGCCAGCCCGGTCGCGGGCACGCTGGCCTCGTTCGCGACGTTCGCCGTCGGCTTCGTGGCCCGCCCGCTCGGCGGAGTCATCGCCGGGCACGTCGGCGACCGGTTCGGGCGCAAGCCCCCGCTCGTCGCGGCGATGCTGGTCATGGGCCTGGCGACCTCCGCGATCGGGCTGCTGCCCGGCTACGCGACGATCGGGGTCTGGGCGCCGGTCCTGCTCGTCGTCGCGCGGCTGGTGCAGGGACTGGGGGTCGGCGCGCAGTGGGGTGGGGCGGCGCTCCTGCTGACCGAGCACGCGCCCGTCGAGAAGCGGGGGTTCTACGGCTCGCTCGTGCAGACCGGCGCGATCTTCGGCGCGGTGCTGGGCAACGTGTTCTTCCTGATCCTCACCGCGAGCCTGACGGACGAGCAGTTCACCGGCTGGGGCTGGCGGGTGCCGTTCCTGTCCGGGCTGCTGCTCGTGCTGATCGGGATCTTCGTGCAGCTCAGGATCTCCGACACGCCGGTGTTCCGCGACCTGCAGCAGCGCTCGCAGGAGTCCACGCGGGAGGCGGGGCTGCGCAAGGCACCCCTGGTGCAGGCCGTGCGCCGGTACTGGCGGCAGATCCTGCAGGCCGCGGGCGCGTTCTTCGTGGTCAACGCGACCTTCTACATCCTGATCAGCGGCATGCTGGACTACGCGACCAAGACCGTGGGGATGTCGCGCTCGTCGATCCTGTGGTGCGTGATGGGGGCCGGGCTGACCCAGGTCGTCACGATGCCGTTCTTCGGCGCGCTGACCGACCGGATGGGCACCCGCAAGACGCTCTACCTCACCGGCACCGTGCTCATGGCGGTGTTCGCGTTCCCGCTGTTCTGGCTGGTGAACACGGGGTCCGTGCCGCTGGTGTTCCTCGCGATGCTGATCGGCTTCACCATCCACGCCACCATGTACGGGCCGCAGGCCACGCTCTACGCCGAGATGTTCCCGGCGGACGTCCGGTACTCCGGCGCCTCGCTCGGCTACCAGTTCGCGTCGGTCTTCGCCGGTGGGCTGGCGCCCTTCATCATGGCGGCGCTGCTCGCCGCGACCGGCTCCTCCTGGTCGGTCTCGCTCTACATCATCGCCGCGGCCGCGATCACCTTCGTCGCCGTCGCGACGATCGGGGAGCGGTTCCGTCGGGACCTCTACGAGACCTCCGACGCCGTCCCGGCCCGGGCCGCCGCCTGACGAGGTGCCCGCAGGCTCGGCGGGGAAGGCGGGTCAGACCGCCGCGGGCACCTCGGCGGGGACGGGCCTGCGGGTCGCCGCCCACCGCGCGACGGGGCCCGTCGCGAGGCCCGCGGCGAGGAACACCAGTCCGAGCGCGAGCCAGCCCGCGATCCCGCCGCCGAGTACGACCCCGGTGAGCAGCAGCGGGCCCGCCGCCCGGGCGACCGAGCTTCCCATGGCGAAGAAGCCCTGGTACTGGCCCTGGCGACCGGCGGGGGCGAGGTCGAAGGACAGCTGCCAGCCGCCCGCGGAGAGCAGCACCTCCCCGACCACCTGCAGCACCGCGGCGGCCAGCAGGACCGCCCCCGCGCCCCAGGGCGACACCCCGAACGCCGAGGCGGCGAAGGCCCCGCAGGCGGCGAGCAGCAGGATCCCGGCCCGACGGACCGCGCGGCCCGCGCCCGGCACGTCCCGCACGCCGCGCCCGGCCCGGACCTGGAACAGCACCACGCCCACCGTGTTCACCACGAACAGCGCCGCGACCGTCCAGCCGGGGGCCGCGGTCCGGGTCGCGATCCACAGGGGCGCGACGACGCTGAGCATCGGCATGTAGAGCAGCATCACGCTCTGCAGCAGCGTGACCAGCGCGTACGGGCCGTCGCGCAGGACGTCCGAGCGGCTCGGCGCGGGGGCCGGGTGCGCGGCGGCCGACACCGCGGCCGACACGGCGCCGGGAGGGGTCGGTGGGAGGACGCGGAGGACGAGGGCCGCGGCGAGGAAGCCGAGGGCGTCGAGCACGAACGCGGAGACATAGGCCCCGGGGGTGTCGAGCAGCAGCGCGATCCCACCCAGCGCCGCGCCGATCCCGATCCCCGCGTTGCCCAGCGCCTGCATCCGCGCCCGGACCGCCGTCCGCTCGGCGGGCGCGATCACCGCGGCGAGCAGGGCCTGCCGGGCCGCCGTCGACCCGGTCTGCGCCGCCGCGTAGAGGCAGCACACCAGCGTGAACGCCAAGGGCGCGCCGACCACCAGGAACAGGCTGATCGCCAGCGCCGTGGCCAGCCCGGCCGCCACCGCGACCGGCCGCGGGCCGAGCCGGTCCGCGAGCTGGCCGACCGGCACGCCCGCGAGCAGCCCGGTCGCCCACCCGACCGTCAGGCCGATCCCGATCTGCAGCACCGACAGCCCGACCACCCGGCTGAAGAACAGCGCCGAGCACACGTGGAAGGCGCCGTCGCCGACGGAGTTCACCAGCTGGGCCAGGGCCAGCACCCTGGCGGGTCCACGGAAGGTCATGAGGAGACCGTACGAACCCGAGCGGTCCGATCGAAGAGCCAAGAATGCGGCAGGTGAATGGGCCAATCGGCTAGCCTGCCCCGGTGGACTGGCAGCTCGACGTGGGCGCGCGCGGGGACCGCACCACCGCCCTCTACCAGCAGATCCGCGCCGCCGTGCTGGACGGGCGGCTGCGCCCCGGCGACCGCCTGCCGCCGACCCGCGAGCTGGCCGCCCTGGTCCGGGTCGCGCGCGGCACCGTCAGCTGAGCCAGGGCTCCCGCCGCGTGGACCCACATATGGCACGAACATGGGTCTACGGGAGTACTCGGAGAGCATCGGAGGGTGCTCCGCGGAGACCGTAGTGCTGGTAGATGCGGTGGATCACCTCGACCCGTGGCCTTCCAAACCGGCTACGCGGGTTCGATTCCCTCGCCCGCTCCACCTCTGAACAGCGAAAACGCTGCGTTCATGATCGCAACCAGCGACATCATGGAACGAGAAATGGAACGAACGAGGTTTACTCCCGTTCCATGGCAGACAAGCTGGGCACCCGGACCAAGCGCGCGACGGGCACATCGAGAGGTCCCGAGCGGCGCTCTGCGCATCCGCGTGACTGGCGGCCGTGCGGGGCGTGCTGACGTCCGGGGCGCGGGTCGAGACGTTGGTCGGGCCGGCGGGGACCGGGAAGTCGTTCGTGGTCGGTGCGATCGCCCGCGGTTGGACAGACCCGGTGCTGCACGACGGCGACAGCGAGCGTCGCGTCTTCAGCCTCGCCACCTCGCAGGTCGCCACAGAGGTCCTGGCAGGGGAGGGACTGCGCGCGCGGAACGTCGCGCAGTGGCTGGGCACCCAAGAACGCGACGAGCCGGAGTGGCGGCTGCGCGCGGGCGACCTGGTCGTCGTCGACGAGTCCGCGATGACGGACACCCCCGCGCTCGCCGCCATCCATCAGCGGGTCGACGCGGCCGGCGCGAAGCTCCTGCTGGTCGGCGACCACAAGCAGCTCGCCGCGGTCGGCGCCGGCGGCGGGATGGACCTGCTCGCCGGGTCCGGCGCCCGCTACGAGCTCAGCGGGCGCCCGCCGGTTCACCGAGGACTGGGAACGCACTGCATCGCTGCGGCTCCGCGCCGGGGACGAGTCCGTGCTGCGCGAGTACCACCGGCAGGGTCGGTTGCTCGACTCCGGCTCCGCCGAGCTGGCCGAGGCGTCGGCGTCGCGCGCGTGGCTGGCCGACACCCTCGCCGGGCGCCGCTCGATCCTGCTGGTCGACACCAACGAGCAGGCCGCGCAGCTGTCCGCATCCCTGCGCGCCGAGCTCGTCCGCCTCGGCCGGGTCCAGGGAGATCGGGGTGTCGCTCGGGCTGCAGGGCACGTACGCGGGCGTTGGGGATCTCGTCGAGGCGCGGGCGAACGGTTGGGATTTGGCCGGTCGGCACGGGAACCGGCGAGGCCCGATCAACCGGGAGACCTACCGGGTCACCGCGCTGCGGGAGGACGGCGGGCTGGACGTCGAGACGCTCGACGGCGAGCCGATCGCGCTCCCGGCGTCGTACGTGGGTGATCGGTTGGCTCTGGCGTACGCGTCCACGGTGCATTCGGCGCAGGGGTCGACGGTCGACACCAGCCACGTCGTCGTCACGCAGCGGACCGGGCCGGCGGCGCTCTTCGTCGGGATGTCGCGTGGTCGGGCGTCGAACACAGCTGAAGCGGGAATGCGGGCCCAGCGGCATCGCCTGAGCGCCGCCTCGACGGTCGCGGAGTTCGTCCTGAAGCGCCTTCGAGGCGCCCGTCTTGGTGGGACCTCGGCGACGGATCTTGCGGGTCTTCCCGTCGAGATCGCGGTAGCGGCACTGGGCGACCCAGACGCCAGCCTCCCGCCAACGCAACAGCAGTCGACAGCATCGACGAGCTCGCCCAGGACGGGATCTTCGAAGACGACGCCGAGCTCGACGAGTTCCTCGCCGACCTCCGTCAGATGCGCCGCTCCCAGCATCGCCTGACGTGCGACGGATCATCCTCGACACCGACGTCGCTAGCGCCCGGGTACGACGACTCCACGCCCTGACGTTCGACTGGGCCGCGAGAGACCTCAGCGAGGCACGCGACAGATGCGCCGGCCCCATGGCCCTGCTCACACGGTGTCAGACTGCGCACGTCCGGGTGCTCGTTGCATGATCTCGATCGCCTTGTCGATGAGCTTGGCGAGCTCGGAGCCGCCGTCGTCGGCCTCGCGGACCAGCCCGCCCAGTATGGTGCGCGAGAACAGGAGGACGATCTCCTCGACGCTCTGGGGGCCGTCCGGCCGATACCAGGTCCAGGCGTAGTTGCACATGCCGAAAACCTGGAGTGCCGTCATACGCGGGTCGGGCGTGTGAAATACACCCCGTTCGACGCCTTCGCGCAGGATGTCGACCACAAACCCGGTGTAGCGGTCGCGCTCCTGCCTCGCGTACTGATTCAGCTCGCCGTCGAAGTAGCGAACCAGCTCCCGCAGGCAGGAGAGGCTTGCTGCCCGGTCGTCCCGGTGCGCCGCGAGCAGGGCGTAGATCATCGCCACGAGGCGGGAGACGGGGTCTTCGAGCTGGGCATGGACGTAGTCCACCTCGGCGAAACGACGCGTGAAGTAGGCGACATGGAGTTCCCCCAGCAGCGCTTCCTTGCTCTTGAAGTGATGGACGATCGTGCCTTTGCTGAGGTTCAGTTCCGCCGCGACATCGGCCAGGCTCGTGTCGGCGTATCCACGGTCAGCGACGTGCTCGGCGAACACCCGCAGGATGGCGTCACGCGAACTGGCGCGTGGGCTCCGGTCGGGCATGGACGCAACTATAGAGAGCGTCACGATAGTGATCTGGGCCATATTACTGCACTGACCGTACGGGCGGTCAGTACAGTTCCGGCGTCCGCTGCTGGCACCGAAGCCACGAGGAGCATCGTGACCTCTAGCCCTACAGATCCCCCCGCGCTCTCCTACGCGTCGGGGATCTCCGATGTGCCCCTGCTGGGGGACACGATCGGTGACAACCTGGACCG
>NZ_BAABGT010000076.1:0-55816 GCF_039541715.1 Pseudonocardia xishanensis | reverse complement strand
CCGAACAGCCGCGGGCTCGACTGCACGAGCTTTCAGCCACGCTGAACTCGCCGGGATTGCCGGAGCAAGATATGCAGAAGGTTCCCTTCTGCGGTCTCAAGGGCGCGACACGGGCTCCGCGAACGAGGGCGTTCGCAGTGCAGACAGATCACAGCGCGGGCAGCCCGAAGGAGACCGAACGACGGGACTGAGCTCGGAAACGATGCGCTTCAGTAGTCGGTACCATGTTGCGACCTGGGCAACCGCCGCCCGCGGCCCCGTTCGCCGCGTACATGCTGCTCAAGCGGAAGTGCGGTCTGTTGGCCCTTGCCAGCCCGGTGCTGGTGCTCGCCGCCGTGGTTCTCCTCGGTGGACTTGCTGTGCTCCTCGTGAACGACTGGAACGCGGTGGCAGGGACGCAGAGCAGCACGGCTTGCGAGGCAGAGCACGCAGCCCGTGGCGAGGTAGTACTCTGCGACGCCAACCGACGGATCATCTGACGGCAAGTAGATGCGGAGCGTGTGCGTTCGCCGCATCAACGGTGACGGTCGCCGATAGTGATCAGAATGTACCGAAGAGCGGCTTAAGCTCCTCGGCGTGATCAAAGACCGGGTCTTAGGGCAGCTGTCTATTCGGCGGTCCTGGCGCGGCCACCAGGATGCTGATCACTGACGTGAAGAGGAAGCCTGAGCAACAGCCGGTCAGCTATCGCAGCGGCAAGAATCCGTTCGGACCGGATCTCGATGACCACTGCCCGTGTGGTTCCTATAGGCGCGCAAGGTCCTGTCACGCTGAAGGTCCAGCCCACTGGACGGTGCCGCCAACTGGGCGCCCACTCCTTGGTGGCGAACGCACCGGTTACGCCCATCCGCAGTGCTACGCCGCCAGCTCGGCCGACTGTTCCGAGGACCTGACCCGTGAGCACTGGTTCAGCAAGTCGATCCTCGACCAGATCGGAGAGAAGACCTTCTGGGTCGAGGGCCTAAGGTGGCAGAAGGGGCCAGGTAAGAAGGAGGTGAGCCACAAGTCCTTCCGCTCAAAGGTCCTGTGCGGCAGGCATAACGAGGCACTCTCTGCGCTGGACGCTGAGGCGGCGGAGTTCTTCGGAGTGTGCGCTCGATGCCAGGACCTCATGGTCTCGCGTACTCCCGGCCGTTTGTTCGCTATGTTTGCTGGCGACGACATCGAACGTTGGATGCTCAAGGTGGTCCTGGGTGGCATTGCGAGTGGGACGTTCCGTTCATCGCTAAGCCCTGCGGTTCCGCCGCCAACAACTATCCCGTTCAAAGAACTTGTGGAGTACCTGTTCTACGGAGACCAAGACGGTTCATTCGTTTACCTCTTTCAGGAGCATGAGATGGGCCGTACTTTGAGCCGCTAGCGATATCGAGTTTCGAGCCGGTTATACCGGTGGGGTTCTCTCTCAGTGCGGAGTCGCGTTCGGTCCAGCAGTCCTGCTGTTGGCGATTGGAAACGTCCCACGACCAGGGCACGGGAGGCATGCCATCGTCCGGCCCGGCGGTGTCGGGGTGAAGTCTGATCTTGTTGACGCACAGACTGTCATCGCTCTGTCATGGAGGCAGGTGGCGACCAGCATGACGACTTATACCTATGCAGGGGAGCCAGACGACCCTCTGTGCTCCAATGGGGTCTTTTCGTAGTACCCAATTCTCGCGCGCGTTGGATTGTTTAGTGGCTGAACAAGCATCGAAGTCGCACCAACTTGGCGCGGAACGGCGGGGGCCGGCGTCCTCCTGAGGTCGTCCGCTGCTTTCACCATCGGAAGCACCTTGGAGCGCTGTAACCACCTCGGCGCTCGCAGCGACTGATTAGCGAGATCACCGGCAGCCAGGAGAGGCTTTGAGGCGCCAGCTCCTGATGAATGCAACAGAGATCAAGCAGGAGTTGGAGGAACATCAGCGGACACAGCGTGTCGCTGAAGCGAGTGAGCAGGGCTAGCGAAGGAAGCTGAGTGCGCTGCGGAGCTGCGTCGTATCGACACAGGGATCTAAGAGCGCCCCTCGGCAGACCTGGCTGGCCCGCGAGTCTGTAGCCAGCATTGTGGGCTCGCTCCTGCTCGTCGCCCTGGCGGTGACCGTGATCGTGGCGATGTTCCGGGGTGCGGAGGTCATGCAGATCGTGTCGAGCGCGTTCTTGGTGATCCTGGGGTACTTCTTTGGGCAGGCTGGGAAGCCTGGTGGTGGAGACAAGGGTGCCTAGAGGTCAGAAGCTTGTTGTCTCTCTAGTTCGACGGATGCTAACCGCATTGAGCCCGCTGGTGCTCATTCATGCTAATCTGCTACCGCAGCTCGGAGATGAGGCCGTTGAACCGGCCATCCTGATTGATACCGTCAACGACATCGATCCAATCGTTGATCGCGGAAATTCGTTCGTTGTGATAGTTCCTGCACGCTGCAGACGCTCCCGCCCACCAGTATTTCTGCCCTTCGATGGAATGCTCGAAGTCGCCGGTGTTCGGGCTACGTGCGAACCCACGGGGCGGAACGTCCTTGTGTGAACCGGGTAGATCACCTGCAGTCGATATCTTGGTCAGTACCAGTCGCACCTGGGCGCTTCCACTCACGAAGATCTGGTGCCGCTGCATCTCGGGCGTCGAGCCAGCATTCTCTGTGTAGTCGATAATGTCAGACTTACGGATCTCGGTGTACGCGCCCAGCGAGAGGTCATCAAAAAGTTGAATCGTGTCGTCCAGCACGTTCACGTAGCCCTCAAGGCGGACAATGCGGTCGGTTGACCCCGCATCGATGAGCTTCGAGACGAAAGGATTTGACTTTATCTCCGATACTTTACTCGGCATTGGAGGCTCCTGACTGATGGTTAGGAGAGGCTTGCTCTCGGCACGCTTGCAGCCGGAGCGTCGACCCATGCGCAGTCGGACGATATACGTAGTTCTGCGTGTTTCGGCGCGGAAGGCAATTATGGCTCAGGATGTCCAGCACGAAGCCCCTCAGAGGTGCTGCTCCGTGAGGTGCTGGTCGAAGGTCAGGCCACGGGCGATGCGATACGGCACCTCGATGGTGCTGCCGTCCTGCGACACCTGAGCTACGCCGTTGAGCCACACACGCTTCCAGTTGAGGGTCAGGACAAGCTGGGACTGCGGTGCGACGTCTACCTGCACCTCTTCTGAGTACTCCTCGCGTTCGGTGCCAGTAATGGAGTAGGTACGTTGAAGCTCGCTGCCGACCGATGCCTCTAAGTTAGCCCAGCCCGGCCCAACCTTGGCCTTCCAGCTGTCGGATGACTTACTGCCGTCGCCAAGATGCCATGACCGGACCCACTCACGGCTTGCACGGAACGACCGGCTCATCTTGCTGCGGGACGCGTTGACCAGAGTCCTGGACTCCGAGCCAATGTCTTCGTACGTCGTGGACTTCTCCACAAAGCCAGCCAGCTGAACGGTGGGGTTTGTGGTGGCTGGTGGCGCCTTCTTGCGGATCTCCTCCACGCTCCGGAGCAACGCCCTTCCAAGGCCGATGTAGACGACGCCTGAAGGGGTTTCGTAGTTCGCAGGCATGGCTACCGGCTGCTTTACTCGGGGCAAGACCTTTGACCCCCGGTTCTCCAGGAGTGCATCAAACTTTCCTATCATTCGAACGGAGACTGAAGTGATGTGCCCCGCTCTAATCTCAAGGGCCGTTGCCTTATGTAAGTCGCCATGAAGAGGGAAGTTGATGTGCATCAGCCATTGGCCCGGCTCCATGCTGACAACTCGGTTGTAGTTAGTTCGGGGGTTGAATTGTAAGTCGGTGAAATTATCGGATAAGCCACTGAGCATCAAGCGCAACCAAAAGAGGCTCATGGTGGTGTTGGCCTTGCCAGCTGGGTCGTATAAAAAGTGGAGTTCGCCGTTATTCATTGCTGGGACTCCACTATGCTCGTGCCCACCTGCAGGATGAGCCACACTAGCAGCGACTGAAGATCAACTGCCGTGACAAGTGGGTGTTTGCGCGCCCGGTAATCAAAAGCCTCCGCATCAGTGCCACCGTAGTGGTGGATGGGGGGCTGACCTTCACGCTGCTTGCTGCTCCGTAAAGCTGTCCTGCTACGTGCTGACAGCTTCAGTGTCGTTGAGGACGTCCCAGGTGCCGAGGGCCTGGCTGGTGGTATTGGCCGTCAGGTTCCTCTCGTGCGTGTGCTCCTCAAGGAGCTTGTCGATGTGCTCCGTCGGGAGATCGCTCGGGATCTCGATTGTTGCCTCGTAGAGCAGGGAAAACTGGCAGTCCTTGGTGAAGGCGGGCCTCGTCATGGTGCTTGTCGTCGGTGTCGGGGCCGGGCTGAGCTTCTGGGTCGCCACCTGGTGAGCGAGTGCGAACGGCGTAGACCCGTCGTGCGAAGAGCCTGGCGCGCATGGGTTCTCACGCTGTCCGTCGTTCGCGTCTGTCCAGCCGGCGTGCTCGGTCTGTTCGGATCGCGTTCTCGACGTCGGAGTATGGCTTGGTACTCGCCGCGGCGCGGCGGACTGGGACCGCGGTGGCGGCCTGGGTAGGGGAGCGGGCGGTGGAGGCCGCCACCCCAGCGGCGCGGCGGGATCGGCGGCGGAGCATGGTCGCGGAACTCGTACGGGTGCGGATCGAGCTGGCGGCGATTGCCGACGCCGGTGGGGCGAACGCGGACGCGGTCGCGGAGCGCCTCAAGCAGCTTGATGAGGTCCTGGACCGAATCGTGGCGTCCACATCCGGCCGTCGGTGATCGCAAAGGTTGTTCATGGGTGGCGGGCAGGCGGGCTGCTGGCCTACCTCTTCGGTCCTGGTGTGGCGGATGAGCACGTCCGGCCCCGGGTGGTCGCGTCCTGGGACGGCCGCGACAGGGGATGGCAGCCAGAACAGCGCGGGCCCGGCGAGCATGACCTCGAGCTCGGCCCTCTGATCCGGGCAATGCAGGCCCCCGCGGTCGCGGCTGGGCTTCCGCTTCGAGAGCCGAGCGAAGCTGGTCGGGGTTATGTCTGGCATTGCTCGGTGCGTCTCTCGGACGCGGATCGGGTGCTGCCGGATGAGCAGTGGGCGGAGATTGCCCGCGAGCTGCTGCACGACGCCGGGATCGCCGAGCGGGACGACCCGGGAGGACCGCGGTGGGTCGCTGTCCGGCACGCTGACGACCACATCCACATTGCCGCGGTGCTGGTTCGGTAGGACTCGAGCAAGCGGTTCTGGCCGCGCAAGCTGGCCCCGGACCTGTCGCTGCCCCGCCTACAGCAACGCTAGGCCGAGAGCGAACCGGGGGAGCCGCGGCGGATACGGCCCACGACCGCCGCGGATCAGGTGCAGCGTGTGGCGGAGGCGGTCGAGTCCGGGAAGGTCGCGCCGGAGGAGGCTGCGGACGGGCTGGGAGACGTGCTGACTGCGCTGTCCG
Organism: Pseudonocardia xishanensis; assembly: GCF_039541715.1. Taxonomy (NCBI): domain Bacteria; kingdom Bacillati; phylum Actinomycetota; class Actinomycetes; order Pseudonocardiales; family Pseudonocardiaceae; genus Pseudonocardia; species Pseudonocardia xishanensis. Next base: position 50,467 of record NZ_BAABGT010000076.1, on the reverse strand, counting down.
CAGTCAACGATCCGTCGGATCGTTCCGGTACGCCGCGGCGGCGGACCGCGTTCGGGGGACCAGGTCACGGAATGCCGCTGGTGGCGGGGGAGGAGAGCTGAGGATCGTCGCGAGGCGGCTACTGCTCGCGCGCAGGCTCGCCATCGGCGCGGAGAACGGCGGGGTGGAGTTGACGTTCGCGCTCGCTCGGTTGGCGCTCGTGATCGCCGAGCGCAGCCACTCGCGTCCGTGGGCACGCGCCGCGTACATGGCGGCGGCGCAACTGGTCCAGGGCGTGAGCCTTGCTGTTCCGATGACGCATCAGGGTGGCCGCGAGAACGAGCGCGAACGAGAAGTGCGCCTGCCGTGACGCTGGTCGGCATGTCCGACACCCGGAGTAGTCAGAGCGGTGGCGTCCGATGAGCGTCGGCCGGAGCCAGGAGCAGGCGGTCATGGCGACCGCGAGGTTGATCGGCCCGCAGAGCACTGAGGTTCAGATCATTCACCCGGGCACGGACGATGCGGCTGTGAGCGTGCGGATCGGCAAAGTGCTGATCTACATCCATGAGGAGAAGACGGCCGAGCATTTCCACAAGGTGTGGGAGCAGGCTCAGGACGCCGCCGACATGCTGCCCGCCTCCGGTGACGTCCGGTTGGTGCGGGCGCTGAGAGGGATGCCGGAGCCGGCGATCGCGGCGAACGCGATCGGTCTGCCGGCGTCCGCGGTGACCGCCGGTAAGACCAAGGGGGACCCGCCTCGGCCGTTCCTGCGCGTTCAGCTCGGTCGCGTCGTGTTCGAGGTTCGGGACCAGTTCGCCTTCAACACGTGCGCGCACACGTTCGCCTATGCCCGCAAGCAGGCGGCGAAGGCGTTCGTCGAACCCGGCCGTCAGCTGATCGTCCATGGAGCGTTCGAGGTGGCGGGGGATGCGTTCTTCCCGGACAGCGAGGCCGAACAGTTCCGCCGCCCGGGCGGGAGCCAGGTTCCGCCACCTACGCATCGCATCGAGACGAACGGAGCAACCCACGGGCCCGGCGCACCTCGGGTGGACTGCAGGGCGTGGTGGCGGTCATCGCGGTTCGGGATCGGCGTCGGCTCATCCGATGAGCGTCGTCGGTTTCGTGAGCCAGGGGCGTGCGGTCGGGTCGAAGGCGGCGCGGCTGGGGCGAGCCGGCGCACGGCGCCGAGGAACTGCCACATCGTCTTGCTCAGGTCGGGTTCGCTTTAGCAGGGAAGGTCAGGCGAGTCTTGTACGCGGGGGGAGCCAGTGCGCGTCGCATACTCCGGCGCGGGACCGCAGACCGCGACGGAACCCGCAGGCGTCGGTTGGGTGTTACTCGGCGCAAGCGATTCGGGCCCTTCGGGCCGAATGGTCACGGTGGCTCCCTAAATCAGCCTTGCTGAATATCAGGCGTCAAACTACTTTGGGTCTCCGGCGCGACACGTGGTCACGTCAAGGAGGACAAGCGAAGTGGCGATCGACCGGCCTGGCCATGAACCAGCGAGTACTTTCAGCCGGGACCGGGTGGTCATCCGGTTCGCGGGTGACTCGGGTGACGGCATGCAGCTCACGGGTGACCGGTTCACCTCGGAGACCGCGACGTTCGGCAACGACCTGTCGACCCTGCCGAACTATCCCGCGGAGATCCGGGCCCCTGCCGGGACCCTGCCCGGGGTGAGCTCGTTCCAGCTGCACTTCGCGAACTACGACATCCTGACCCCCGGGGACCGGCCGGACGTGCTGGTGGCGATGAACCCGGCCGCGTTGAAGGCCAACATCGCCGACCTGCCCAAGGGCGGGGTGTTGATCGTCAACACCGACGAGTTCACCAAGCGGAACCTGACCAAGGTCGGCTACGCCGCGAACCCCCTGGAGGACGACTCGCTGGAGGACTTCCAGGTCCACGAGGTCGCCATGGCCACCCTCACCCGGGGTGCGCTGGAGGAGACGGGGCTGTCGAAGAAGGACGCGGAGCGGGCGAAGAACATGTTCGCCCTGGGTCTGTTGTCGTGGATGTATCACCGCCCGCACGAGGGCACCGAGCGGTTCCTGCGGGAGAAGTTCGCCAAGAAACCCGACATCGCCGAGGCCAACATCCTCGCCTTCCGCGCCGGGCACGCCTACGGCGAGACCACCGAGGCGTTCGCGGTCACCTACGAGGTCGCCCCGGCCAAGCTGGCGCCGGGCACCTACCGGCAGATCACCGGGAACACCGCGATGGCCTACGGCATCGTCGCGGCCGGGCAGACCACCGGCCTGCCCGTCTTCCTCGGCTCCTACCCGATCACCCCGGCCTCGGACATCCTCCACGAGCTGTCCAAGCACAAAGCCTTCGGCGTGACCACGTTCCAGGCCGAGGACGAGATCGCCGGTGTCGGCGCCGCCCTCGGCGCGAGCTTCGGTGGCGCGCTGGGTGTCACGACGACGTCGGGTCCGGGTGTGGCGCTCAAGGCCGAGACCGTCGGTCTGGCCGTCGCCCTGGAGCTGCCGCTGCTGGTGATCGACGTCCAACGCGGCGGCCCGTCCACGGGGCTGCCGACCAAGACCGAGCAGGCCGACCTGCTGCAGGCGATGTTCGGACGCAACGGCGAGGCCCCGTTGCCGATCATCGCCCCGCAGTCGCCCGGTGACTGCTTCCACGCCGCCATCGAGGCCGCCGCGATCTCGGTGAAGTACCGGACCCCGGTCATGATCCTGTCCGACGGGGCGCTGGCCAACGGCTCCGAGCCGTGGAAGGTCCCCGACGCCTCCACCCTGGAGCAGGTCGACCCGGGGTTCGCCACCGAGGTCAACGCCCCGGACGGATCCGGGGAGTTCTGGCCGTATCTGCGCGACCCGGAGACCTTGGCCCGGCCGTGGGCCATCCCCGGCACCCCCGGGTTGGAGCACCGCATCGGCGGCCTGGAGAAGGCCGACGGACGCGGCTCGATCTCCTACGACCCGGACAACCACGACCGCATGATGCGGCTGCGCGCGGCGAAGATCGACGGCATCCCGGTGCCTGACATCGCCGTCGACGACCCGTCGGGTGAGGCGACGCTGCTCGTCGTGGGCTGGGGGTCGACCTACGGTCCGATCGTGGCCGGGGCCCGGCGCGTCCGGGGTCTAGGCCACAATGTCGCCACGCTGCACCTGCGACACCTGAACCCGTTGCCCGCAAACCTCGGGGACGTCCTCGGTCGCTACTCACGGGTGTTGGTACCGGAGATGAACCTCGGCCAGCTCGCCCTCCTGTTGCGCGGCAGGTTCCTGGTCGACGCCCAGTCCTACACCAAGGTCTCGGGCCTGCCCTTCAAGGCCGAGGAACTCCAGGACGTGATTCTCGATCACCTCGACCTGGGAGCCCTGGCCGATTCCGTTCGCCTGGAGGCATCCGCATGAGCACTGACCTCGGTCTCCCGAGCCTGGGAGCAGGGGCAGGCGGTCTCGATCTCGTCCCCACCACGGACGCGAAGCAGACCGCCAAGGACTACACCTCCGACCAGGAGGTCCGCTGGTGCCCCGGCTGCGGCGACTACGCCGTGCTCGCCGCCGTCCGCCAGTTCCTGCCCACCCTGGGCATCAAACGCGAGAACACCGTGTTCATCTCCGGCATCGGCTGCAGCTCCCGGTTCCCGTACTACCTCAACACCTACGGCATGCACTCCATCCACGGCCGCGCCCCGACCATCGCCACCGGCCTGGCCACCTCGCGACCCGACCTGTCCGTCTGGGTCGTGACGGGTGACGGGGACGCGCTGTCCATCGGCGGCAACCACCTCATCCACGCGTTGCGCCGCAACGTGAACCTGAAGATCCTGCTGTTCAACAACCGGATCTACGGGCTCACCAAGGGCCAGTACTCGCCCACCTCGGAGGTCGGGAAGGTCACCAAGTCCACCCCCATGGGCTCGGTCGACCACCCCTTCAACCCGGTCTCCCTCGCCCTCGGCGCCGAGGCCACCTTCGTCGGACGCGCCCTGGACTCCGACCGCAAGGGCCTCACCGAGGTCCTCGGCGCCGCCGCCGCCCATCGCGGCACCGCCCTGGTCGAGATCTTCCAGGACTGCCCCATTTTCAACGACGGCTCCTTCGACCTGCTGCGCAAGCCCGAGACCAAGGACCAGCGCCTGGTCCCCGTCCGAGACGACGAGCCCATCGTCTTCGGCCCCGAGAACGAGCGCTACGCCGTGGTCCAGGACGGGCTGCGGCTCAAGGTCGTCTCCGCCGACTCGGTGGCACCGGAGCAGATCGTGACCCACGACGCGAGCAACCACGAGCTCGCCTTCGCCCTGTCCCGGCTCAGCGACCAGGACCTGACCCACACCGTCACGGGTATCTTCCGCAACGTCGACCGCACCACCTACGACGACGCCGCCCGCGCCCAGGTCCAGCAGGCCAAGGACCGCAACCCCACGCCGGACCTGCAGGCCCTGCTCGACGGCCGCGACACCTGGACGATCACCGGGCAGGAGACGCGATGACCTATGTGATCTCCGAGCCGTGCATCGACGTCAAGGACAAGGCATGCATCCAGGAGTGCCCGGTCGACTGCATCCACGACGCCGGAAAGATGCTGTACATCGACCCGACCGAATGTGTGGACTGCGGCGCATGCGAGCCGGTATGCCCGGTCGAAGCGATCTACTACGAGGACGACCTGCCCGAGCAGTGGAGTTCGTACCTCACGATCAATGCGGACCACGCGGCCGCGGGACCGCGCTTCGACGCCCCATGACGACACGGCTTTCCCGAGTGCGCCGATCGCGGCGATGTCGAAGACGAGGCAGTAGACCGCTCCCGCGGGATAGCTCTCCTGCCGACGTTCATGACGACGGTCGCGGTCACCGCGGCGACGACCGCAATGCAAGTCGAAGTGCCGATCTGGCATATCAAGGTGTTCACACTGTTTGGATCCCGCGGTCTCGGGGACCACGCACAGGATTGGCAGGGGGATCGCCGAGTAGGCGTGGGCCGCTCCGATCGCACCGGCGGTGGCCGAGACGAAACAGCATTGGCCCTCCGACCGGGAGCAGGACCGGGCCGGCTGTGATCAGCGACTTACCGAACCGTGCGCCTCGCACGCCGTGAGAACGAGGAGACATGCGGCGAACGGGCCGACCACCATCGGGCTCGACCAGTTACATTCGTCGCCCTTCGATGAGGGTGATCAGGAAGCAGACCGGACCGATCGCGAGACCGCCCGCGCCGACCCAGTCGAACCGGCCGGGAGCCTGGATCGGCGACTCGAGAACAAGAACCAGAAACGACCTGGACGACTGCGTTGCCCGCGCAGAGTCACCGCCAGCTGCTGCTCTCAGTGACCGGCCCCGCGATCGGTAGCCTGATGGCGCCCCGATGCCGAGGGACGAGCTCACGAGCCCCACACCGTTGCCCACCCGCTCGGCGGGCAGCACGTCGCGCGTTGGGCTGATTCCCAAGGGCGATAAGCCGAGCCACGCGCCCTGCAGGGCGCGCACGACCAGCAGCACCGTGAAGTTCGGTGTCGCCGCACCGGTCGTCGAGCCGACGACGACGCAGAAGGCGGCGATCAGCACTCCGCGCTAGCCGTACAGGTCGCCGAGGCGGCCGAGCATGGGAGCGGAGATCGCGCCGGCGACCAGGGTGCTGGTGACCAACCAGGTCCCCGTCGAGGAGCCGACCCCGGGTAACCGGGGGAAGAGTGACAGAAGTGGCACCACCATGGTCTGGACCCTCGCCACGCCGAGACCACACGAGGTGATGACGGCGATCGTCGCTCCTGGTCCGCACCCCGAACGCTGGTGCTCCGCGGACCGGCCTGACTGATGTCGGACCGGGCCACAGTCACCTGTTCTCAAGGGTTGCCGCCGCCGTCTGCCGGTTAAGCGGTCGTGCATACGACACGTCCCCGGGCCCGCGCAGCACTGCGCCCGGCGCCGTGCGCGGCAGCTGCGCGCCCTGGATCGTGGGCACCTCGCCGGTCCACTCCGAGGTCACCGCGCGAGCGGCGATGGCCCAGCGGCCGCCTCGCCGCTCGAAGCGGTCGAGGTAGCGGCCGCCGTGCATGCTGATCGGGGACCCGCTGGTGTTGTGCGCGAGCAGCAGGAAGTAGGTCTCGGTGTGGGCCGTGTCGCCCGCGAGTTGGCACGTGTGGTTCGTGACGTAGTGCTGGTGGAGCGTGTGGCGGCGCCTGTGCATGTCGTAGACCCAGTCGGCGAACTCCTCCGGATTGCCTTGGAAGACGCCGTGGTCGTCGAAGGCGTCCTCGTGGTAGGCGGAGAGCATCAGCTCGCGGTCGAACCGGTCTATCCCGCGCGTGTACCGGTGGATGCAGTCCAGGATCTGCTGACGGTCGAGCATCTGTCGGAGTTCGTGCTCCGTCGTCGCGTCCATGCTCCCGTGCCTCTCTGCTCGGTGACATGTTCAGTGGCTGTCCGCGCCGCGCGGCCGACAGTGGCCGGGCCAGAACTTTGCGGCGAGCCATTCGGTTTGTCGGGTGAACATTGCCTACCAGAACATTGGATGCCAGAGTAACAAACGATGAGTGCTGCAGAGGAGGCTGACGGCGGGGTGGGTGGCCGAGTCGAGCGTTGGGTCCCGCCGGGTGTGGGAATCTGGACGGGGACGTTGGACTCTGTGTCGGTGGAGCGGGTCCGTGATGTCGGGGCGGAGCTGGAGGCACTCGGTTTCGGTGCCGTGTGGATTCCGGAGTCGTCGGGCCGGGACGTGTTCGTGCAGCTCTACACCCTGCTCTCGGCGACCCGACGGCTGGTCGGTGCCACCGGGATAGCGAACATCTGGGCCAGGGACGCGGTTGCCATGTCGGCGGCGGCGACGAGCCTGACCGAACTGTTCCCCCGCCGGGTCGTCCTCGGCCTCGGTGTCAGTCATGCGCCACTCGTCGCGGGAGTCAGAGGGCATGCATATGCGCGCCCGCTCGGGGCTATGGAGTCGTATCTGCGGGCGATGCACTCGGCGCCGTACCAGGGTCCGCTAGTGGATCCTGCGCCTGCGCGTCTTCTCGGGGCACTGGGCCCGCGGATGCAGCGCCTCGCGGGAGAGGCCGCGGACGGGATCCATCCCTATCTCGTCACCGGCGAGGCGGTCGCGGCGGCTCGGGAGGCGTTGGGTCCCCGACCGCTGATCTGTCCGGCCCTCCTGGTCTGCCTGCAGTCGGACCGGGCGCAGGCGCGGGCCGCGGTCGCCCTGTACATGGGCCTGGACAACTATGTCCGGAACTTCCGGCGGATGGGCTTCACCGATGACGACTTCGTCGACGGGGGCTCGGACCGGCTGGTCGATGCGATCGTCGCATGGGGATCGGTGGACCAGGTGGCGGGACGGGTCCGCGAGCTCAGGGAGGCCGGCGCGGACCATGTCTGTCTCAACGTCGTGAGCGAACGGCGGCAGGTCCCGATGGACGAGTGGCGGCGTCTCGCGGCCGCCGTGACCGAGCAGGGAAGGGCGACCGATGACTGCTGACGATGGGGGAGACCAGACGGTGAAGATTGCTCGGGTCGGTGTGGTGGGCTGCGGCCAGATGGGCGCCGGTATCGCGGAGGTGTGTGCGCGGTCGGGACTCGACGTCCGGGTCGCCGAGTCTGCTCCCGAGTTGCTCGACGCGGGGCGCACCCGGCTGGCGGCCTCGCTGGATCGAGCTGTGGGCCGCGGCAAGCTCGACCGGACTGACCGGGATGCCGCTGCGGCGCGGGTCAGCTACACCACCGAGCTCGACGACCTCGCCGACTGCGACCTGGTGATTGAGGCGGTCGTCGAGGACGAAGGGGTGAAGACCGACATCTTCGCCGCCTTGGACAAGGTGCTGGGACCCGCGGCCATCTTGGTTTCCAACACGTCGTCGATCCCGCTGGTGACCCTGGCGGTGGCCACGGGCAGACCGGATCGAGTCGTCGGCATCCACTTCTTCAACCCCGCCCCGGTCCAGCAGTTGGTCGAGATCATCCCCGCGCTCACGACATCGCCGGACACGATTCGAAGTGCCGACCGGTTCGCGAGGATGCTCGGCAAGCACCCGATCCGCGCACAGGACCGAGCGGGGTTCGTCGTGAACGCGTTGCTGGTGCCCTACCTGCTCGCGGCGATCCGGATGGTGGAGGCAGGCACCGCGAGCCGCGACGACATCGACAGCGGGATGGTCTTGGGCTGCGCGCACCCGATGGGGCCGCTCAAGCTGTGCGATCTCATCGGGTTGGACACCATCGCGGCCGTCGCCGCGTCGATGTACGAGGAGTTCAAGGAACCGCTCTACGCGGCTCCGCCGTTGCTGCGCCGGATGGTGGCCGCGGGGAAGTTCGGCCGTAAGGCAGCAGCGGGATTCTACGTCTACACCTGAGCAATAGAGATCAGCACGGGCAGCACGTCCACAACGTAGTGAGGTTGTTCGCCGTGGAAGAGTTCCAGAAGTACACCGTCATCTCGGCCGACTGTCACGCCGGCGCCGAGATCAGCACCTATCGCCGATACCTCGAGGCGGAATGGCATTCGGAGTTCGATGACTGGGTCAACGCATTCTCGGACCCCTGGGTCTCGGTCGACGCGGATCCTGCCGAGTTCACCATCGGTGTCGCCTCCGCGAGCTCGTCCGCGAACTGGGACAGCGGGCAGCGGATGCGCCAACTCGAGGACGACGGGATCGTCGCAGAGGTGATCTTCCCCAACACGACTCCGCCGTTCTTCCCATCGGGTGTGTTCACCGCCGCTGCACCGTCCAGCCGTAGGGAGTACGAGCGACGCTGGGCAGGCCTGCGTGCCCACAACCGCTGGCTCGCGGAGTTCTGCTCGGACGTTCCCGGCAGGCGGGCCGGTGTTGCTCAGGTGTTCCTCAACGACGTCGACGACGCGGTCGCCGAGGTCCGCTGGGCGAAGGAAGCCGGGCTGACCGGGGGAATCCTGCTCCCGGCCGACTCGCTCGTCCAGCTGGCGCCGGTATATCACGCGAGCTATGACCCACTGTGGGCGGTCTGCGCTGAGCTGGGGATGCCCGTTCACCGGCATGCTTCCTTGCCGGGCGACCCCACGGTGGAGGGCGACCCGGCCATCACGGCGATCGGGCTGATCGAAGGGCGATTCTTCACCCGCCGGGCGCTCGCCCATCTTGTTTTCGGTGGTGTCTTCGACCGGTTTCCCACGCTGATGTTCGTGCTGACCGAAGCGGGGATCGAATGGGTGCCCGCACATCTGCGTGAGCTGGACGCCGTGTACGGGTCCGCCCGTATGGACGGGACGTTGGCGAATACGTTCGCCGGAGCGGCGGCGAACGCCCTTCGGCGCCGGCCGAGCGAGTACTTGGCCACCAACTGTTATCTGGGTGCGAGTTTCATGTCGGCGGCGGAGGCGCCGGTCAGCCGCCAGATCGGCGTCGACCGCGTCATGTGGGGATCGGACTATCCCCACAGCGAGGGGACCTACCCGTTCAGCATCCAGGCCCTGCAGATGGCGTTCGGCTCGATGACGTACGCGGAGACCAGGAGCATCCTCACCGACACCCCCGCCACGGTGTACGGCTTCGACCGTCAAGCCCTGGAGCACGTCGCTGACCGGGTCGGGCCCAGGGTCGACGCTGTCCATGGCGCGCCGATGCCGGTGCCGCGCTTTCCGGAGGAGTCTCTGTCCCCCGCGTTCTCGGGCGCAGTCGCGACCGGCAGGCTCCCGCAGTCCTGAGCGGCCGCGGCCCCGATGGCCGCGGTGCCGGGCGCCGAGAAGGAGGCACAGTGACCGTTCACGGGGTCGGACGCGCCACCGTGACACCGATCGTCGAAAGTACGGCAAGCTTCGACCGCTCGGTCGTCTTTCCCGACGCCGCCCCGGCCGAGTGGGCGCAAGCCGAGGCGCGCGCGTGTCGCAGCGCGCCACGGCAGGAATACGACCGTCTCGAGTTCGTGGTGCAGTGCTTCCTCATCCGAACCCCGGAGAGCACGGTCCTCATCGACACCGCCGTCGGCGACGGCAAGGACCGACCGCGATGGCCCCGGTGGCATCGGCGGACCGGTGGCGTCCTCCTGCGGGAGCTGGCGCGGGTAGGGGTGACGGCGTCGGACGTCGACATCGTCGTGAACACGCACCTCCACATCGACCACGTCGGCGGCAACACCGTGTCGTCTCCGAGCGGCTGGGTGCCGACGTTCCCGAACGCCCGCTACCTGGTGTCGCGGGAAGAGTATGAGCACCTCGTCGAGCTGCCGGGTGCCGAGCACGCTCGGTGCGTCGGCGACAGCATCGCGCCGCTCGTCGACGCGGACCGCGTCGACTGGGTCGAGGGCGCGCGACAGGTCATCCCGGAGGTGTGGCTGGACCCGACCGCCGGGCACACCGTCGGACACATGAGTGTCAGGGTGGAGTCCGAGGCTGAGGTCGCCGTGATCACCGGGGACGTGCTCCACGACCCGGTGCAGTGCGCGCGACCGGACTGGTCCACCCGTGCGGACGACGATCCACTCGTTGCCCTGCGTACGCGGCGAGACTTCGTCGAGCGGTACGCCAACAGCGCCGCCGTGGTCTTCGGCTCCCACTTCCGATCGCCGACGGCCGGGCTGATCGTCGGACCGGTGGAGTCTCGGTGCTTCGTCTTCCTCGGTGAAGGGCCGCGGACGACGACAGAGTCGGACCATCCGCGGGACCCTGCGGCGACGACGTGACCAGCATTATCGAAGCCCCAACCATCGGCTCCTCACGACCGCACCGGAAGGGCTCCTGGAACGCAGCGTCGGCAACGGAGGCCCCGCGTTCCAGACCGACAGCTGGGTCGAAGCACTTCACCTGCGGCCGAACGGCCGTGGTGGAGAACGGATGACACCGGCCGGCCCGCCGCCGGGAACGTGGGGACGGGCCGCCCCAGCCAGATTCCAGCCTTGCCAAAAGTCTGCCATCTAACTAAATTGGCGGCAGACATCCACCAGGCAGGTCGTGCCGGGCCGGGCAGCATGGCCCAGGGCGCTGCAACCTCATAGGAGAGGACCCAGCATGGTCGACTCGATCTTCACCAACGGACTCGAGGGCATGAAGGTGGTCGATGCCGACACGCACTACTCGGAGCCGCATGATCTCTGGACCTCCCGGGTTCCGGCCTCCTACCGCGATCGCGTCCCGCACGTCGTCCCGGACGGCAAGGGCGGCGAGTGCTGGGTCTACAACGACGGCGACCTCCTCTACCCTCGGGCCGGCGCAGGCAGCGTCATTCGGAAGGACGGGACGAAGCAGGCGCTCCTCGACTGGGACATGCAGAACGACAGCATGCCGATCGACAAGATCCACCCCGGATCGTACGACGTCAAGGCGCGGCTCGAGGTGATGGACAACCAGCACATCTGGGCGCACATCATGTACCCGAACCTCACGGGCTTCGGTGCGCACAAGCTGATCCAGCTCGAGGACCAGGACCTCGCCATGGTCATCGTGAAGGTCTACAACGACGCCGTGGCGGAGATGCAGGTCGAGTCCGGTGAGCGGCTCTTCCCGATGGCGCTCATCCCGTTCTGGAACATCGATGCGGCCGTCGAGGAGATGCACCGGGCCCACGGCATGGGGCTGCGAGGCATCACCACGAGCAGCGAGCCGCACAGCAGTGGGAAGCTCCCGGACCTCACCGACCACCACTGGGACCCGATGTTCGAGGCCGCGGCCGAGCTGAAGATGCCGGTCAACTTCCACGTGGGAGCGAGCGACTTCGGCATCGAGGCGTTCAACAAGGGCTCCTGGCCCGGCCTCGCCGACGTGCCGCGTTGGGTGGTCGGCAGCGTGCTGATCGAGCTGCACAACTCGAAGGTCCTGGCGAACCTCCTCGCCGGCGACCTCCTGGTTCGACACCCGAACGTCAACTTCGTGTCGGTCGAGAGCGGTGTCGGCTGGATGCCGTACGTCCTCGAGCGCCTCGAGTACCAGCTGCTGGAGTCCTCGCTCGACGGCCGCGAATGGGGCCAGCCCTCGCCCACCGAGCTCTTCCGTCGACAGGTCCACGGCTGCTTCTGGTTCGAGGAGTCCGGTCCGGGGCGCATGCTCGACATCATCGGGTTCGACAACGTCATGTTCGAGAGCGACTTCCCACACCCCACGTGCCTGTACCCGTCACCGGTCGAGCACGCCCTGAAGGTTCTGGAGCCCTGGGGCCCGGAGGCGACGCGCAAGGTCATGTCGGAGAACGCGATCCGGCTCTACAACCTGCCCTTCTGACCGAGTCGTCACGAAGCGAGGCCTAGTCGTGTCGCCAGGCAGCACTGCGCCGGACCGAGCAACGCCGGACCGAACAACACTGCAGCACATCCGGGTCGTGGAGGTGGCGGACGAACGTGCCGAGTACGTCGGGCTGATGCTCCGCTCCCTCGGAGCGGAGGTCGTCAAGATCGAACCCCCGGGCGGGAGCCCGACCCGGGGGATCGGGCCCTTCGTCGACGATCGTCCCGATCCCGAGCAGTCGCTGCACTTCTGGAGCTACAACCGGGGGAAGCAGTCGATCATCCTCGATCCCGGGGACGCGGGAGACCGTGCCGCCCTGCGCACCCTGCTCGCATCCTGCGACGTGCTGGTCGACGGTGCGGGGGCGTTGACCGCGGAGTACCTCGGTCTGACGACCGACGAGATCGTGGATCACTACCCGGCCCTCGTGCACGCCCGCATGACGGACTTCGGCGACGACGGGCCGTGGTCGCACTTCCTCGGTTCGGACCTGGTGCACCTCGCCCTCGGCGGTCCGATGTCGAACTGCGGCTACGACCCGGACCCCGACGGGCACTACGGGCTGGCTCCGATGGCGCCACAGCTCTGGCACTCTTACCACATCGCGGGCGACCAGCTGGTGATGGGCATTCTCGCCGCCCTGCTGCACCGCGACCGTGGCGGATCGGGTCAGCTGGTGTCCTGCGCCATCCATGAGGCGGTCGCGAAGAACACCGAGCTGGACCTCATGAACTGGGTGATGCGGCGTGCCGAGATGCTGCGGCAGACGGCCCGGCACGCTGCGGAGCAGGTCACCGTCAGCCCGACCATCGCCCACACCCAGGACGGGCGCTGGTTCACCATGACCCTCCTGGGGCAGAAGGACCACCGTGCGCTGGCGGCCTTTCTCGACGACCACGGCATCCCGCACGACATCGCTAGGGAGGCCACCACCAAGGAGGTCGGCAGGCAGATCCCCGGTTCCGGCGGCGCCGACCCGATGGCGGCGGCCCGTGCGGCGGACGGCCTGCAGCGGATGGCCCGCAAGTACACCTACGCGGACTTCCCCTGGCGAGACGCACAGAAGGTCGGTCTGGTGTGCGCGCCGGTCCGCAAGCCGCACGAGAACCTCGCGGACGAGCACTGGCAGGCCAGGGGAACGTTCGCCCGGGCCGAGCACCCCGCTCTCGGGCGGTCCGTGCCGTATCCGGTGTCGAAGTGGGTGTCGAACGTCACCGGATGGTCGACGGGCGGTTGGTCGCCTCGGCTGGGTGAGCATCAGGACACGGCTCTCGGTCGGTCCGTCCGTCCGGCGGTGACCACGCCCCGAGGCGTCGTCCCGGCGACCCGTCCCTCCCGACGGGGGTTGCCGCTGCCGCTGGAAGGGGTGCGGATCCTCGACTTCTCCTGGTTCCTGGCCTCCGCCGGGGCGACGAGGTTCCTGAGCGCGTTGGGCGCGGAGTCGCTCAAGGTCGAGTGGGCGGCCCATCCCGACACCCGGCTCGGTGCGATGGCGCCGGTCGGCGGCCGCGCCGCCCGCGCCGCGGCGACCGGCCCGCTGCAGGGCGTCACCGACCCGGACATGGGCGGTCAGTTCAACAACAAGAACGCGGGGAAGCGCGGGCTCTCGCTGAACGTCCGGGATCCCCGCGGTCTCGACATCGCCCGTCGGCTCGTCTCGATCTCCGACATCGTCGCGGAGGGCTTCTCCCCGGGGGTCATGAAGCGGTGGGGCCTGGGCTACGACGAGCTGTGCGAGATCCGGCCGGACATCATCTACGCGCAGCAGTCCGGGGCGGGTGAGCTCGGCACCTTCGGCCGGCTGCGGGTCGTCGGGCCCATCGCGGCGGCGCTGTCCGGCGCGACCGAGATGTCCGGTCTCCCGGAGCCCGCGATGCCCGCCGGGTGGGGGTACTCCTACCTGGACTGGATCGGGGCCTACAGCTTCGCCACGGCGATGCTCGCGGCGCTGTATCACCGCGACCGAACCGGTGAGGGCCAGTGGATCGACTCCTCACAGGTCGAGACGGGGATCTTCCTGACCGGCGTGCCTCTGCTGGACTGGGACGTCAACGGGCGTGCGTGGCAACGGACGGGCAACCGCTCGCCCCTCAAACCCGCCGCGCCGCACGGTGCCTACCGAGCGGCTGGGAAAGACCGGTGGATCGCGATCGCCTGCTTCGACGACGAGGAGTGGGCGCGGCTCGCGGGACAGGTCGGGGAGGAGTGGACCCGGGACCCCCGGTTCGCCACTCTCGCCTCCCGGCTGGCCCACCAGGACGAGCTGGACGACCTGATGACCGGCTGGACCAGCACGCAGGACGCCTACCAGCTGATGTACCGGCTGCAGACGGCGGGGGTGCGGGCCGGTGTCTGCCAGACGGCGGCCGACCGGTGCGAACGCGACCCGCAGCTCGACCATCTGCAGTGGCTGACCGAGCTGGCCGGTACCAAGATCGGCACCTGGCCGGTACCGGAGATGCCGATCAAGATGAGCGCCACCCCGCCCTACATCGGTGGTTACCTCGACAGGGGAGCCCCGAACTACGGCGAGGACAACGAGTACGTCCTGGGCGAGCTGCTCGGTTTCGCCACGCGGCACATCAAGGAACTCGCCGATGACGGCGTCATCTGAACCCGACCGCCATCGCGTGAGGCAGGAAGAGGACCTGGTGAACGACACCACCCGGAGCGACCTGGAACGTGAGCTCCTGACCTTCATCCACGACTCGGAGTCCGGTGACCCGCACGACATCTACCGACGCATCCGCGAGGTGGACCCCGTGTTCTGGTCCCCTCGGCTCAACGCATGGCTGGTCACCGGGTACGACCACGTGTCGGCGCTGACCATGGACCCGATCTGGAGCTCGTCGACCTTCAGCTCCGAGGACATGCCGCCCGGCACACTCAGCCGGGGGCCCGGCTTCTGCCAGATGGACATGATGCCCCAACGCAACGACGACCCGGTGCACGGTCAGCTGCGCAAGCTCACCCTGCGCCTGTTCAACGGCAAGGCCGCCGAGCAGCGCAGGCCCCAGATGCGCCAGATCGCCGCCGACGTCCTGGAGGGGATCGAGCCGGGCGTCGAGTTCGACTTCCTGAGCCAGGTGACGTACCGAATCGCTCTGCTGCTCGCCTGCGACATCATCGGCCTGCCGCCCTCGGACATCCCGCAACTGCGTGAATGGGTCGAGCGCTACACCCGCATGCACGGCGCGACGGTGACAGAGGCCGACCAGGCGTCAGCGGACGCGATGTTCACGGAGTTCGGCGAGTACGTCGATGCCGTCATCGCCGGTCGGGACGGAGCGGGAGACGACCGCCGGGACGCCATCGACGCCTTCCGGATCGCGCGGGCGGCCGGCGACATCGAGCAGGACGTCATGGTCGCCAACGTCTTCAACATCATGTTCGGCAGTCATGAGACGACCGCCAATCTGCTCGGCAACGGCCTCTACAAGCTTCTGGAGGAGCGGGAGCAGTGGGCCCTGCTCGCCTCGGACCCCGACAGCTACGCTCCCGGCGCGGTGGAGGAGGTCCTGCGGTACTGCTCGCCCTCGACGAACCTGCTCGCCCGCTACCCCCTGGAGGACGCGGAGCTCGGTGGTCACACGATCAAGAAGGGGCAACGGGTCATGGGCTGCCTCGTCGCCGCCGACCGCGACCCCGCGCAGTTCCCCGACCCCGACCGCTTCGACATCACCCGCAAGCCGAACAGGCACATCGCCTTCGGCAAGGGCCGACACCTGTGTCTGGGTGCCCCTTTCGCCCGGGTCGAGGCCCAGGAGGTCTTCACGGAGCTGGTCCGGCGGTTCCCGAACCTCGAGCTCGCCGAGCCGGTCAGCTTCAACCAGTCCTGGACGCTGCGCGGCTTCACCCGCTTGATGCTTCGCGTGCCGCTGGCCAGCGAAGCCCGTGTGGGAGCAGGTGTCTGAGCCATGACCACGACGGTCGACGTGGATCGTCACCACCGCATCAGGGATGGGGCCCATGGGCGCCACTCGTGAGCTCGGCGAGTTCGTGGCCGACGGGAGGGTCGACTCGCCGAGGGCGGTCGAGCAGACCGTGCGTGCCTTCCTGGACTGCGCCGGGGTGACCCTGCTCGGTGCCGACGAGGCGTCCGCCTCGGCGGTGCGTCGGATGGCGATGTCTCAGGCGGCGGTGCCCGGGCCTGCCGCGGTACTCGGGCGGGGTGGCCTCCGGATGGGCGCGATCGCTGCGGCCGAGGTGAACGGAACCGCGGCCCACGCCCTGGACTACGACGACATCGGGCTGCGGATCGGCCATCCCACCGCCGTGGTGATGTCGGCGGCCCTCGCCGTCGCGGAGCACGTCGGCGGCACCGGGCGCGACCTGGTCGAGTCGATGATCGTGGGATACGAGGTGGCACACCGTTTCGCCGCCTTGTCGCCCGACAACCTCGCCGGTCCCTATGCGCGCGGCTACCACGGCACGCCCGTGTACGGGATCTTCGGCGCAGCAGCTGCGGCGGCCCGGCTCCTGCGGCTGGATCCTGACCGGGTCGGACACGCTCTCGGCATCGCGGCGTCGACCTCCTCAGGCCTGCGCGCGAACTTCGGCACAATGACGAAGCCCTACCACGCCGGGGCGGCCGCGGCGGGCGGAGTCCGGGCCGCCTTCCTGGCCTCGGAGGGGATGACCGCCGCTCATGACGCCCTGGAGCGTCGCTACGGCTGGACGGACGTCATCGGCGGTGTGTGGCCCGAGGGCGGCGACCGGTTGACGGCCGGGCTCGGCACCCGACCGCCGGCCATCGAGGGCGGCCTGTGGTTCAAGGCCTTCCCGTGCTGTGGCGCCAACCAGTACGCCATCGATGGAGTGGTCGAGCTCATGCGCCGCCACGGGCTCGACGCGGCGGACGTGGCGGCCGTCGACGTCACCGTGGACGCGAAGTACCTCGACGAGGTGCTGGTCTACCCCTGGCCCGAGTCGGGGTTGCAGGCGAAGTTCTCCCTCGCCTACAACGTGGTCGCCGCGGTGATGGACGGTGCGATCACCCCTGCCAGCTACACCGACGAGGCCGTCGAGCGCCATGGGACCGCCCGGTCCCTCGCGCGAACGCACGGTACGCGGACCGGGGCGCGGCACGACGCCGTCGTGGTTCTCACGACAGCCGACGGGCGCCTGCTGCGGTCGGTGACCGGAGACCCGGGGGAGGAGTCCGAGGAGCCCGTGCGACGGACGCTTCACGGGATCGAGGCGGATCCCTTGACCTGGGACGAGCTCGCGGCCAAGTTCTCCGCGAACGCGGAGACGGTGATGCCCCCGGAGGCGGTCGCCGATGCGCTCGATGCCCTCTCCACCCTTGCCGACCAGCCCTCCCTGACCGCGGTGACGACCCTGTTGCAGCCGACGGCCCCTGCCGTCGACCGACCGAGAGAACGTGTCTCATGAGCTACTCCGATCTCGAAGGTGTGCACGTCGACGTGTCGGCGGGCGTCGCCACGGTCTCGCTGCGGTTCCGCCCGGGTGACGAGGTGACCAGGCGCCACCAGCATCGGGAGCTGACCACCATCTGGCGTCGGTTCGACGCCGACCCGGAGATCGCCTCGGTCCTCGTCACCGGTCCGGAGGACGGCGACTTCTACCTCAGCGGCAAGCCCAGCGGGCGGCCCCCACTCGCCGGTGACCAGCTGTGGGAGATGATCCAGCGGCTCGAGCGCGAGGGCTCCGGGATCGTCACCGAGATGGCCGCCTTCACCAAGCCGGTCGTGGCCGCCGTGCGGGGCACCGCGGCGGGTGCCGGCCTCGCCGTGGTCCTACTGGCCGACATCTCCGTGGTCAGCGAGGACGCCACGCTCTTCGACCCGCACACGATGCTGGGGATCTCGGCCGGTGACGGAGCCCTCGCCCTCCTCCCGCTCCTGATCGGTATGAGCAAGGCCAAGCTCTACCTGCTCACCTCCGACGCGCTCGGTGGGGCGGAGGCCGAGCGGCTCGGTCTGGTCAGCAGGGCGGTCCCGGACGGAGAGACGTTCGCCGTCGCCGAGGCCTACGCCAAGCGGCTCGCCGCCGGTCCTGCCACGGCGATGCGCTTCACCAAGAAGGCGCTGAACCAGTGGTACAAGCTGACCGGCCTGGTCTCGCAGGACTACTCGATGGCCCTGCAGCTCCTGTCCGAGTTCAGCGGTGAGCGCGTGGGTGGACCCTACGCGCCGTTCCCGCCGGAGAAGATCCCGTGACGGGCCGCCCACAACCGAAGGAGACAGGTCGATGACCGACGGACGTCTGAAGTTCGGCGCCTTCATGGCGCCCTACCACTTCCCCCCCACCAACCCGACGCTCGCCCTCGAACGCGACCTGCAGCTGGTCGAGGCGATGGACCGACTGGGCTTCGACGAGGTCTTCCTCGGCGAGCACCACTCCGGCGGGGTCGAGATCGTCCCGGCGCCCGAGATGTTCCTCGCCGCCGCCGCGCAGCGGACCAGCCGGATCCGGCTCGGCACGGGCGTGACCTCCATCCCGTACCACCACCCGCTGCTGGTGGCCGATCGGATGCTCTTCCTCGACCACCTGAGCCGCGGACGTGCCATCTTCGGCGTCGGGCCCGGTGCGCTCGTCGGAGACGCCCACATGATGGGCATCGACCCGTCGACGCAGCGGACTCGGCTGGAGGAGGGGTTCGAGGCCGTCTGGCGCCTGCTGAACACCGACGAGCCGGTCACCATGGAGACGGAGTGGTTCACGCTCCGGAACGGGCGGACGAACCTCCGGCCGCTGCAGGGCCCGCGCCTCGAGAGCGTCGTCGCCGCCACCCGTTCCCCCTCAGGCCCCCGCTTGGCGGGCCGGTTCGGCTCCGGCCTGCTCTCGCTGGCCGCGACCGACCCCAGTGGCGGGTTCGCCTTCCTCGAGGAGACCTGGCAGATCATGGAGGAGCGGGCCGCCGAGTTCGGTCAGACCGTGGACCGGTCCGACTGGCGGCTGGTCACGCTCATGCACGTCGCCCGCACCGAGAAGGAGGCTCGCGCCCAGGTGCGCGACCGTCTGGCGAACATGCTCCGGATCGGCGCGACCGGGCCGTTCGCCCCGGTCGCCGAGAAGGACGTCGAGGAGGTGCTCCGGGAGCGGGACATCGACGACATCATCGACGAACGCAACGCCTCGGGTTCGCTGGTCATCGGGACGCCCGCCATGGCCTGTGAGCAGATCGAGCGGCTGGTGAAGCAGACCGGCGGGTTCGGGTCACTCCTGCTCATGGTCCACGACATCGCCACCGCCGAGGACATCCAGAACTCCATGGCGCTTCTCGCCGAGCAGGTCGTGCCCGAGTTCACGGGGCAGCTGACGCGCCCGTCCGAGGAGTGGGACAAGCTCTTCGACGCCCGTCGGTCGGCGAGCACGGAGTTCCGGAACGCGCAGGACAAGGCCATCGCGGAGTACGCGGCCGAGCGGGCGCGACGCGCATGACCGAGGTGGTGGTCGCATTCACCGACGACCCCGACTGGGAGGCCGCGGCCCTCGGGCCGAAGTTCCTCGCCTGGGCGGTGGCCGCCGGCGTCGTCGAGGCCGGGGCGGCGTGCCACGCGCGCCGGTTGACGCCGGTAGAGGCGCCGATCGGCGTGCAGCGGCCCCACAACCTGCACGGCCTGTCGACCGACAGCGCGACCGCACTGTTCGAGGTCGAGGGTCCGCGAGGAGGCCTCGACGCCCCGGGGCTCCCGCAGGGGATCGTGGCGACGACGGTGTGTGACCGCGTGGTGCACGCCGGTTCGGGGGAGGGGAGGGTCGGAGTCACTCGGATCGGGCTGACGCGCCGTCAGCCCGGGCTCACCCTGGAGCAGTTCGCCACCGGGTGGCGGGAGCGGCACGTCCCGCTGGTGCACCGGGCGGGACCCCGCTTCACCGAGTACGTCACCTACGTCGTCCGCGCGGGGTCCGTGCCCTGGCACGGCATCGCCATGCAGACCTTCCCCGACAGCGGGGCGGCCGCCGCCCACGACCACAACAACCGGGTCGTCAGGCCGGACGTCTACGAGGACGCGATCACCCTGGTGGCGTCTGCGGAGCAGTACTGGGCATCGTCGCCGATGCCCGTCGAGGAGGACAGATGAGCGAGCCCAGACCGATGTTGATGGTGTTCACCGCCCCCGTGCCCGGGCGTGAGGTCGAGTACCACAGGTGGTATGACGAGATCCATCTCGACGAGATCCTGGCATTGCCCGGATTCGTGGGGGCTCGCCGGTACGACTTCAGCCCGGCGGGTGTCCGAGGCGCAGCGGAACCCCCGACCGGCAACCTCGCCGTCTACGAGCTGCAGGGTGACCCCGCCGCCGCGGTCCAGGCACTGGTCGCCGCGCGCGCGACGCTCCAGCTGAGCGATGCGTTGGCGGACGGGGCGGATGTCTGGCTGTTCAACCCTCGCGAGCCGAAGGCCTCGTAGTCCGGTGTCCGATGTCGCGATCGTGGGCGCGGCCCACACCGCCCAGGGAGAGCTGGCGGGAAGGTCGGCCAACTCCATCGCGGTCGAAGCGGTGGCCCTCGCCCTGGCGGACGCGGGACTCCAGAAGTCCGATCTGGACGGGCTCATCACCTGCCAGCCGGTCGGCACCCGGAGCGGCACGGACTGGCAGATCGGGGCGGCGTTGGGTATCCGCCCCCAGTACTCGGCGACCCTCGAGTACGGGAGCTGCAACTTCTCCCTGCATCTCGCCGTCATGGCCATCCGGGCGGGCTTCGCGTCCACGATCGCGTTGGTGTACGGCGCGAACCACCGCACCGGCCGGACCGATTTCAGCATCACGAGCGCGGCGTCCATGCTGGGGCCGGCCTCCGGTTACCTGCACATCGCGGGCCCGAGCGCGATGGCGGTGCGGAGGTACCAGCATCTCTACGGGCTGACCGAGGAGGAGTTCGGGTGGATCGCCGTCGGCCAGCGGGAGTGGGCGCAGAAGAACCCATTGGCGGTCTTCACCGACCCGCTGCCGATGTCGGAGTACCTCCGGATGCCGTACATGGTCGCACCGCTGCGGCGCCCGGACATCACGATGATCTCGGACGGCGGGGTGGCGTTGATCGTGACGTCGACCGAGCATGCGGCTGACCTGGGCCATCCCGCGGTCGAGATCGTCGGCATGGCCCAGGACGCACCCCTCTACGAGGAGCCGGACGCCCTGATGCGACCGATGTTCGGCCGCTGCGCCTCGCGGCTCTACGAGCAGAGCGGGGTGGGCCCGGCCGAGGTGGACGTGCTCTACGTGCAGGAACCGACCGCCCTCACCGTGCTGCAGGCCCTGGAGGCCTTCGGCTTCTGCAAGGAGGGCGAGGCCGGCGGGTTCCTCGCCGAGGGACACACCCGACCGGGAGGTGATCTGCCGGTCAACACCAACGGTGGTCAGCTGTCGGAGAGCTACATGTGGGGCTGGCTGCACCTGGTCGAGGCGGTCCGGCAACTGCGGGGCGACTGCGGAGACCGACAGGTCGAGGCCCGGACCGCGCTCTACTGCTCGAGCGGCGGCTTCGCCAAGTGTGGCGCGACGGCGCTGAGGCGGTCCGGATGACAGCCGCGGTGTCGAAGCCGATGCCCGATGTCGACGATCCGTTGTCGGGCCCGTTCTGGGCCGCGCTCGACCGACACGAGATCGTCGCGCAGCGCTGCCGGGACTGCGGCATGGTGCGGTGGCCCATCGCGGAGACGTGTCCACGGTGTCTCGGCTCGCCGGCGGTGTGGGAGCGGCTCCCGAGCGAGGGCCGAGTCTGGAGCCACGTCGAGTACGTCCGTGCGTTCCATCCGGCGTTCGCGGCCGAGACCCCTTACGTGATCGCGCTCGTGGACGTGGTGGAAGGGGTACGGCTGCCCGGTCGGCTGCTGCCGGGCGCCCGACCGGTGTCCATCGGCGCTGTAGTGGTCGCGCGGTTCGTGCCGACTCAGTCGGGGCCCACGCTGCTGGCCTGGGAGGAAGTACCGAGGAAGGAGGACAGGTGAGTACTCATCTCGTGATCATCGAGGCGGTTCGCGCACCGCTCGTGCTCGACCAGGCGGGTGGCCTCGCCGACGGGACCCGGGTCGGCGAGCTCCTGTCGCCGATCGTCGACGCGATTCTGACACGTTCTCGGACGCGTCCCGAACAGATCGACGAGATCGTCGTCTGCGGCACCGCTCGAAACACGGTTGAGGCGTTGGCCTCGAAGGCGGTGGACCTGCAGTCGGCATCGGGCACCACAGCGCTGGAGGAAAGGGCCCGCGTGGGTTCCGCCCCTCTCACCCTGGTGGCCGCCGTTAGGGGGCGGGAGTCGCCCTTCCCGGCCTCGACGCCCCCGGTGGCCCCGATGGGAGTGGAGTCCGTGTCCTCCACAGTCGCCCGCTCCGTCGCCCGGGCCGTGGCGGCCGACGCGGCGGGGGACTTCGTCGGCGAGATCGCGCCGGTCGTGCTCGCCGGGACGAACGGATGGGTGCTTGAGCGTGACGAGGTCGGTGCATTCGACCGTGATCGACTCAGTGTCCGGGTCGGCGCCGGGTCGGGGGGGAGTGCCGCCCTGCTCGAGACCGACCGACCCCCCAGCGCTCTCGCTCCGCCGGCGTTCGGCGCCGCGGCCCTCCTGGTGTGCGCGGAGGACCGGGCCGTCGAGCTCGGCTTCCGGCCGCTGGCCAGGATTCTCGCCTCCGTCGGCGAGCGGAGCACGACGGACACGGTGTGGGAGGTGCAGGAACGGGTGACCTCACGGGCGTTGGCCAGAGCCGGGCTGCTTACGTCGCAGCTGGACCACGTCGAGATCGACGAGCGCTTCTCGCAGGCCCCGGAGGTCTGGGGTCGGCGCTTTCGCGTGCACGAGGACCTGGTCAACCCCCGCGGTGGCGCCCTCGCACTCGGGGTACCCGGTCTCGCCTCCGGGCTGCGCCTGGTCGTCACGGTGATCAACGGCCTGCGTACGTCCGGCGGCGTCTTCGGCCTCGTGATCGCCCACGAGCTCGACGACACCGTCAGAGCGATCGTGGTGGAACGAACGGATCAGGTGTCGGCGACCTGATAGGTCACGTCACTGATAGTCTGGTCCCCAAAGTTATGATGTTGGCGCTTCGAGCAGCACGCGGGGGAATAGATGACCGACCCCATCCGAGAGATGCGAGACCACTGGGACGAACGTTGGGGAGGCGGCCTCGCGGCGGAGGCGTCCACTCAACTTCTCAGAGTCTCCCAGCTTCTGCTGGGCAGGCTGGACGGCATCTTGGCCGAGTTCGGGCTCACGCTGGCCCGCTACGAGGCGCTCACGCTGCTGACCTTCTCTCGCAAGAGCGAGCTGCCGTTGAGCAAGCTCGGCGAGAGGCTCATGATCCATCCGGCCTCGGTCACGTCGATCGTGGACAAGCTCGTCGAGTTCGAATACGTCGAGCGGGTTCCTCATCACTCCGACCGGCGGGTGGTGCTGGCCAGGGTGACGACGAGCGGACGGCAGATCGTCGAGCGCGCCTCCGCGGTGATCATCGCCGCCAACAACGGTTTCGCCGGGCTCACCGACGACGACCTCGAGACGCTGATCGCTTTGAGCGTCCGCTTCCGTGACGCGGTCGGCGATGTCGGATCGACCGACAACTCCGTCGACGGCTCGACAGGGGTGAAGGGTGGCGGTCGACGAGTCGATCAGTCGCGGGTCCGTAGGGCCCGTATCACGCGGAGTAGGAGCGCGTAGCGATCGTCGGCCGCTACCGCCACTCCGTCGGCCTTCGATGGCCGAGGCGAGCGCAGGGCATCGCCGGTTTCCCGTGTGCCCTGCATGTGTGGTCGAGGTGCGCAATGAGCTATCTCAACTGTGGACGACTTCTCCGACTGGCTGCGGACCGCAATGGGCCGCGCCCCTTCCTGACCTTCGGCGCCCGGACCTGGACTTACGCGCAATTCCACCAGACGGTCAACCGGCTGGCGAACTCGTTGCTCGCGTCCGGGGTCAAGTCCGGGGACCGGGTCGCGATCCTGTCGCACAACAGCGACGGGGTCCTGTTGGTCCTGTTCGCCGCAGCCCGGATCGGTGCCGTGACGGTGCCTTTGAACACGATGCTGACCAATGACGAGGCCGTCGATCTCGTCGTCCGGTCGAAGGCTTCCGTCCTCGCGGTCGGATCCGGTCTCTCCGGCCGGCTCGACGGCATCCTGGAGCGGGTACCGCGTCCGCGGCTCGTTCTCCAGCTGGGCGAGGGCCGACCGGAGTCGCCGGACGTAGTCTCCCTCGATGAGCTGATCGCCGCGAGCATCGCGTCCGACGAGCCGCACATCGCGGTGGCCGACGAGGACCTGGCGACGATCATCTTCACCTCCGGCTCCACGGGCACGCCCAAAGCGACCGCCAAGACCCATGCCAACCTGGGGTGGTCCGCGGTCAACCTGCAGCTGGCCGAGCCCCGTGACCGCCGCTCCGTCGAGCTGTTCGCCATCCCGCTGTCCGGCATCGGCTTCGCCAACTTCATCCTGGCCGACGTGCTCGCCGGTGCCCATGTGGTGCTCATGGCCAAGTTCGACGCCGACGAGGCCGTCCGCCTGATCGAGCACCATCGGGTGACTCACGCGTTCCTGGCTCCAACGATGTTGCTGTCCATGGCCGGTTCTCCCGAGCTCCGCGACGGTGCCCTGCGCTCCGTCGTGGCGGTGGACACCGCGTACGAGATGTCGCCCGAGCAGCGGCGGTCCGTCGCCGAATGCTTCCCGGCTGCCGACTTCGTGTACGGCTACGGGTCCACCGAGGGCCTGCTGAACCGGACCCCACCCGACCGCTTCCTCACCGATCCGACCTGTGTCGGTCGACCCGCCGGGCTCGACGAGACCCGGGTGATGACCGCCGACGGTCGCCTCGCCGCGACCGACGAGGTCGGTGAGATCGAGCTGTACGGCCCGACCCGGATGGCGGGCTATCTCGGCCAGGACGACGCGGAGGTGTTCACCGGGGACGGCTGGTACCGCACGGGAGACCTCGGCAGCATGGACGAGGACGGCATGCTCCACTTCCGCGGCCGGATCAAGGACATGATCAAGAGTGGCGGCTACAACGTCGCTGCGGCCGAGGTCGAGTCCGCCATCGGCGAGGTCGACGGAGTTCGTGCGGTGGCTGTCGTGGGTCGCTCGCACCCTTACTGGGGGGAGGCGGTCGTCGCCGCCGTCGTCCTCGAGACAGAGGCCGAGGCCGACAAGACCCGACGCGCGATCACGGACCATCTCTCGCAGCGGCTGTCCGCCTACAAACGGCCGAAGCACGTCGAGATGGTGACCGATCTTCCGTACTCGCCCTCGGGCAAGGTGGCAAAGGGTGTTCTGGTCGCTGCGCTCGCCCATGTCTTCGCCGACGAGGGCGCTCGGTCCGACGGAGGCTGACCACGGTCGGTGTCGTTCCGTCCGGTGGCGGGCCGTCACGGCGTCGAGATGTAAGCACGCAAGATATTCTGGTCTCTGAGTATGTTGTGTGCTAGAAATATCCCGCGATGTGATCGGTGTCGCGTCCGAGGTTGGACGGGACACCGACGGGCGGGTGGACAGGACCTTCCGGTCCTGGCCTGAGTTGCCGAATGTCGCACTGCGAATCGACCGAGTACAGGTGGTCAACGATGCACACCGTTCTGCAATTGGCCATCACGGGGCTGGGCTCGGGTGCCGCCACCGCCTTGCTGGCGCTGGGTCTGGTCCTGACATACCGCGGCTCCGGGGTGGTGAACTTCGCCCAGGGTGCGATCGCGACCAGCGCCGCCTATACCTTCCTGGTATTGGTCGAGGAGGACTGGTCGACTCTGCCCGCCGCGGCCGTATCGGTCGCGATCGCGGTCGCGATCGGCGTCGCCTTCCAGGTCCTGGTTCTCCGCAACCTGCGCACCGCGCCGCCCATGGCGAAGGTGATCGCGACCATCGGGCTGCTGGTCACCCTGGTTGCGCTGGTCCCGCTGGTCTTCGGAGACGAGTGGCGCCCGCCTGTCGAGCTGGTGGACCGGACGGCCATCGACCTCGGCTTCGGTGACCCCGCCTTCGTCTTCCCGTTCGACCGACTGGTCTTCCTCCTGGTCGCCATCGCGGCGACCGTGGTGCTGTGGGCGATCTATCGATTCACGACGTTCGGCCGGGCGACTCGCGCGTTGGCCGACAACGAGCGAGCTGTGACGCTGCTCGGCTACTCCACCGACACCCTCGCCGTCATCAACTGGGGTCTGGGTGCGGCCCTCGCCGGCGGGGCAGGCGTGCTGCTGGCCAGCCTGGTTCAGCAGACCCCGATGTCGTACACCTTGATCCTCGGCGGCGCCATCGCCGCCGCGTTGATCGCGAACTTCCGTTCGTTCGCCGTGACCCTGGTGGCCTGTCTGCTCCTCGGGTCCGTACAGGCGGTCGTGCAGAGCATCGCGCCCGACCTGACCGCGGTGACGACCATCGGCGGATGGGGGGAGCTGATCCCGCTCATCGTGATCGTGGTCGTGATGGTGGTGCGCGGCCGGTCGATCCCGGTCCGCGGCGCGTTGCTGGAGACGGTCCTGCCCGCCGCGCCCGCGATCCGTAGCCCCCTCCGGTTCGCCGCCATCGGGATCGCGGTCGGTCTGGTCTGGATGATCGTCGTACCCGCGGCATGGGTCGCCCCGAGCACGATCTCCCTCATCGGCGGGTTGGTCTGCCTGTCGCTCGTCGTGCTGACCGGTTACCTCGGACAGGTCAGCCTCGCCCAGATGTTCCTGGCGGGCAGTGGCGCGTTCTTCGCCGCCCAGGCTGCCTCCAGCCTGCCCTTCCCGATACCCCTGCTGATCGGTGGACTCGCCGCGGTGCCGATCGGCTGGCTGCTCGCGTTGCCCGCGCTGCGCATCCGTGGCATCAACCTCGCCGTCGTCACGATGGCGGCGGCCTTCGCAGCGGACGCGGCCTTCTTCACCGACTTCCGGCTGGCAGGGGGGAGCTCGTTCGAGAGGCCGTCGCTCGGGGGGATCGAGCTCAACCCCGTCACCTCGCCACGCTCCTTCGCCGTCGTGGTCCTGATCGTGGTCCTCCTGCTCTGCCTGGGGGTGGCGTGGCTCCGGCGCAGCCACATCGGCCTGCGGCTCCTCGCCGTGCGGGCCAACGAGCGCGGAGCCGCCGCGCTCGGGCTCTCGAACGCCCGGGCGAAGCTGGTGGCCTTCGGGATCTCGGCCTTCATCGCCGGAGTGAGCGGAGCGCTGCTGGGCTACCAGGCGGAGCGTCTGAGCTACGACAACTTCGGAGCCTTCCTCTCGCTCGTCATCGTGTCCACGGCCTACATGGCGGGCATCGGCGCGATCCCGTCGGTGTTCATCGGTGGGCTCCTGGTCAGCGGCGGGTTGTTGGCCTCCTGGCTGCACTTCCCCGGGGTCGCCGGTCAGATCGTCCAGGTGTTGGGGGGCGTCGGCGTCATGTTGACGGTCATCATGCACCCCAGTGGTCTGGCTCTGCTGCCGCATGACATGCGGGAGAAGCTGCAGCGGCGTCGGATTGCGCACGTCAAGGACGGGGCGGAGGCCGCCCCGGTACCGGAGCCGCGCGCGGACGGCGAGAAAGAGCCAGTCGCCGACGCACCATCCCGGTCGGTGTCCGTGGCGTCGTTGCTGACCCATCGTGACGACCGGCGCTCCCTGGTGGCCGAGCACATGACCCTGAGCTACGGGGCCGTCACCGCGGTGAACGACGTCTCGCTCGTCGTCCCGCCGGGTCAGCTGGTGGGCCTCATCGGCCCGAACGGCGCGGGCAAGACGTCGACCATCGACGCGCTGACCGGTTTCGCACCCGGAACCCGGGGCTCGGTGCGTCTCGGGGAGGTCGAGATCGGCGGTTGGCCCGCGCACAAGCGCGCCCGTGCCGGGCTCATCCGCACGTTCCAGGGCCTCGAGATCTTCGACGACCTGACCGTGCGGGAGAACCTCGAGGTCGCCCAGCGAGGCATCGCCCGGGGAAGCAGCGTCTCCGTCGACGACGCTCTGGCGGCCTTCGACCTCAGAGCGGACGCAGAGCGGGCGGCGGCGAGCCTGCCGCAGGGCGAACGGCGGATGCTCGCCCTCGCCCGAGCCCTGGCGTGCGGGCCCGAGGTCCTCGTCCTGGACGAGCCGGCCGCCGGGCTGGACAGTGACGAGTCCGCGCACCTGGGAACCCTCCTCCGGGGGGTCGTGGACAGCGGCCTCGGTGTGCTGCTCGTCGACCACGACATGTCCTTGGTGTTGACCGTCTGCGACCACGTGCTCGTCATGGACTTCGGCCACGTGATCGCGACCGGAGATCCCAACTCGATCCGCCGGGACGAGCTCGTCCTGAGCGCCTACCTGGGGGGATGACGATGACCGATCTCCTGAGCGTGACCGACCTCGCGGTCGGCTACGGCGAGACCATGGCCCTGTTCGACGTCGAGTTCTCCGTGGGCGCGGGCGAGGTCGTAACGCTCCTCGGTCCCAACGGGGCCGGGAAGACGACGACGCTGCTCACCGTCATGGGCTTCCTCGAACCGAGGCGTGGCAGTGTGCGGGCGGAGGGGCGCGACCTCAAGGGCGTGTCCCCCCATCGCCGGGCACGCGACGGGTGGACCTACGTTCCGGACGACCGGGCGCTGCTCGCCAACCTGACCGTCGCCGAGAACCTCTCCATCGTCCGCAACGCCAAGGCCGATCCCTTCGAGCTCTTCCCCGAGCTCGAAGCCCTGCGCGGCCGGCGGGCGGGGCTGCTGTCCGGTGGTGAGCAGCAGATGCTCGCGCTGGCCCGTGCCCTCTGCACCAGGCCGAAGCTCCTGCTCGTCGACGAGCTCTCGCTCGGCCTGGCTCCCCTCGTGGTGGGCCGTCTGCTGACCGCGTTGCGGGAGGCCGCGGACACGCTCGGATCCGGTGTGCTGCTCGTCGAGCAGCAGGTCGAGCGTGTGCTGGAGGTGGCGGACCTGGGCCACGTCCTGGTCCGCGGCCGCATCGAGATGAGCGGAAGTGCGGCGGAGCTCCGTGCCAACCGTTCGGTCGTCGAGGCGAGCTATCTCGGAGAGCGGGCCGCGGACCCCGAAGCGACCGCACCCGCGGTCGAGCCGCGGCCCGGCGCACTACCCGGTGTGGGGGACCATGCCCAACCTGAGACCCCGCAGCTGCCCAACCGCTGACGGTTGTGGCGTGAGACGTCGGAACCCACCCCGGTCAGACTGACCCTCGGATCAATGGAGAAACGATGAGAAGCCTGGTCACCGCAGCGTCCGCTGCAGTGTTGCTACTGGCGGTCGCGGGCTGCGGGGGCGGCTCGCAGGCCGCCAACGCCCCCCAGGGCGAGCCCCTCGTGCTCGGTATCGTGAACACCGACAGCTCGGCGGGCAGCCTGAAGAGCACGGGTGACGGGCTCGAGGCGTGGGTGAAGGCCCAGAACGCCAAGGGTGGCGTCCAGGGGCGGCCCCTCGAGGTCAGCCGCTGCGACGACGCCGGCGACCCGCAGAAGAACGCCGACTGTGCTCGGCGCATGGTGGCCGACCCGAAGGTGCTCGTGATCGCCGGGTCGGCGGGCCGACACCTCGGTGCGACCTCGGGACCGATCTTCGAGGCGGCGAGCATGCCGGTGATCTGCGCGAGCCCGTCCAGCGTCCAGGAGTTCAGCGGCAAGACCGCTTTCTGCATCCGCGGCGGACACCTCGTCGGCTTCGCGTCGGTGCTCGACTACTGGAAGAAGAACAACATCAACACCGTGACCTACGTGGCACAGGACACGGCGGCGGGGCACTCGTCGGCGAACGACCTCAAGACACTGCAGTCCATCGTCGGCACGACACCGGCGGGGGAGAGCTACGTCCCGCAGAACTCCCCGGACTTCCTCCCGGCCGCCCAGGCGGCGGAAGCCAGCGACCCGAACGCGATCCTGCTCGGCATGGCCCCGAACGTCACCCTGCAGATGCTGCAGGCCTTCCAGACCGTCGGCAGCAAGCCCACGTTGGGCACGAACGGCGGTAGCCTGAACGGCGCGGTGATCTCCAGTCCCGCGTCCGAGGGGCTCTACGCGGACAACTCGTTCCCGGTCTTCAGCTCGACCGACCCGGCCATGACGGAGTTCAAGAACGGTATGGGTGAGGCCGGCTTCGACAAGGAGATCGACGGCTACGCGCTGGCGGGTTGGCTGACCGGAAAGGTCTTCGAGAACGTCGCCAACCAGGTCGGCCCGAACCCCACTCGAGAGTCGATCCTGAAGGTGCTCATGGACGGCAAGGTGGAGAACGTGCCGCTGCTCCCCGCCGTGCTCAGCCGGGCCAACGCCCCCAAGAGCATCCCGAACCTCGGCGCGATCGCGAACCCGACCACACACGTCGTCCAGATCAAGAACGGGGAGCTGACAGACCTCGGCACCTTCACGATGCCGTAGCTCTGAGCGGGCCGGTGTGCCCCACCTCCAGCAACCTGGGGCTAAGGAGAGGAATCCGATATGAGCGACAGACTTCTGATCATCTCCGGCGATGGCCACGTGGCCTTGCCGATGGCGGAGTACCGTCCCTACCTCGAGGAGAAGTACCACTCCGCGTTCGACGACCTGCTCGGCTCGACTGCGAAGACGACCATCAACTTCTTCGATGTCCTCGACCCCGAGTTGGCGGAGCGTCACAAGGCCACGATCTACGACTCCGGTGCCATCGAGGGCCACTGGGACCCTGAGCGTCGTGTTCAGGAGCTCGCTAAGGACGGCATCGTGGGTGAGCTGCTGTTTCCGGACGGGACGCCGTTCAGCGCAGGCGGGCTGGGCTCGGCCCGCACCCGCTTCCCGGGTGAGCTGGAGTTGGCCGGCGCTCGGGCCTACAACCGTTGGGTCGCGGATTTCACCGCCGGACAGCCGGCTCTGGGCGCGCAGGCGATCCTGTGCCTGCACGACGTCGCCGAGGCGGTCAAGGACGTCTACCGGGCGAAGGAACTCGGGTTCAAGTCGCTGTTCATGCCCGGCATGGACGACGGCAAGCCGTTGTTCTGGGACCCCTGCTACGAGCCGCTGTGGTCCGCGGCCGAGGAGGTTGGCCTCCCGCTGAACTTCCACGGCGGGACCGGTATGCCGGACTACGGTGGCGCTGTCCTGCCGGGTGTCCCCGGCGAGGTCCGGGCGCGCATCTCTGGGTTCGAGTTCGCCTGGTGGGCGCACCGCCCGTTCTGGTTCCTGATCTGGAGCGGTGTGCTGGAGCGGCACGCCGGCCTGCGCATCGCCTTCACCGAGCAACACAGCGACTGGGTCATCCAGGTGCTGGCCATGATGGACCACTCGTGGCACAACAGCATGATGAACGACTCGCTGAAGAAGATCGTCAAGCGGCCGCCGAGCGAGTACTACAAGCGGCAGGTCTGGATCGGCTCCTCGTTGCTGTCCCGGGGCGAGCTCGTCACGCGGGACCGGATCGGCACCGACAAGATGATGTTCGGTGCCGATTTCCCGCACCCCGAAGGCACCTTCGGCGTCACGCGTGAGTACCTGCGCGCGACGATCGGGGCCACCGATATGACCGACGACGAGATTCGGGCCTTCCTCGGTGGGAACGCCGCGTCGTTCTACGGGTTCGACGTCGACGCGCTGCGGCCGATGGCCGACTCCCACGGGCTGACCCTGGACGAGATCCGGGTTCCGCTCCCGCAGGGCGAGGAGGAGATCCTCCGCCGGGTGGACGCTCTCCGGCCCACGATCACGCTCAGTGACATGCGCTGAGTCAGACCGAACCGCGGTGGACGCGCCTGAAGCGGCGCGTCCACCGCTCTGTCCAGAGCGAGAAGGGATTCGACGGTGAGCACCAACGAGGCTGTCGGGCAGCTGGCGGGCAAGCGTGCCCTGGTCATCGGCGGCGGCGGTGGAGGGATCGGCTGGACGATCTCGTCGACCGTGGCGAAGGAGGGCGCCGACGTCGCCGTCGTGGACAAGGACCCGGAGCGCGCCGCCGACGCGGCGGCGCGGCTCGAGGCGTTCGGCGGGAAGTCGGTGGGAGTCGTGGGCGACGTCCTCGACCGAACCGACCTCCGCCGCGCGGTCGGGGAGGCACGCAGCCTCCTCGGCGGAATCGACGTGCTGGTGACGGTGGTGGGGGGGCAGACTGTCTTCGGTCTTCCGTTCGTGCCGCTCACCGAGTACACGGACGAGCAGGTCGACCTCGCGTTCGGGCTCAACCTCGACTACGTCGTGACCGCGGTGCGCGAGGTGGTGCCCATCATGGTCGAGCAGGGCACCGGCGGCTCCATCGTCAGCGTCGGGTCCATCTCGGGTGGCTTCCACGGTGCGCAGAACCAAGCCGTCTACGGGGCGTCCAAGGCCGCGGTGAACCATCTCGCCCGCACGGTCGCCGCTGAGAACGGGCGCGCGGGCATCCGGATGAACGTCGTCAGTCCGGGCAGTGTCCAGACTCCAGCGACCGGTACCCGCGTCTCGGACGAGGTCGACGCGCTGCTCGACCACATCCCGCTCGGGCGACGGGGCAGACCGGAGGACATCGCGGACGTCGTGGTCTTCTTCGCCTCGGATCGCTCACGTTACGTAACCGGACAGACGCTCTCGGTCGATGGTGGAGCCTCCACCGGACACCCGCTGCCACACATCTCGTTGCTGCGGAGCGCCAAGAAGTGACTGTGCAGAGCCAGGTCGGCAGTCGAGCCGTCGGTTGGCCCGTCGGTGTACCGGTCGGGATCCAGCTGTCCGGCCTCGTGCACGACCGCCTCGAGCTCTCGGCCCTGCCCGGCCTGGTCGCCGATCTCGAACAGGCCGGAGCCGACGACGTCGTGTACGGCGAGCACCTCGCGTACGCCGGGACGATGACGCACCCGAGCGGCAAGCTGCTGGGGCGCACGGACCGAACCTCGGCGGTCAGCGACGTCCTCGTGCTGTTCGCCGCGATAGCAGCGAGGACCCAGCGGATCCGGCTCTGCACCTCCATCGTGCTCGGCGCACTGCACGAGCCTTTCCTGTTCGCCAAGCAGACCGCCTCGGTGGACCGACTCTCCGAGGGGCGGCTCGTGCTGGGCGTCGGGGCGGGGTGGTCGCGGGTGGATTTCGCGGCGGTCGGCGTGCCCTTCGAGGAGCGGTTCGCGCGGATGGAGGAGACGGTCGAGGCCTGTCGTCGCCTGTGGACGACGGCTCCCGCCTCGTTCGAAGGGCGCTGGCATCACTTCGCCGACGTCGTCAGCGAACCTGCACCCTGGCGTGCCGACGGCCCGCCCGTGTGGTGGGGCGGCAAGTCCACCCCCGTCACGGCCCGGCGGGTGGCCGAGCGGGGTGACGGGTGGATCGTGAGCGAGGCGGCCACCCTCGCCGACGTGCGTGACGGCGTCGCGGCGATCAGGGCGGCATGTCGTCGGATCGGGCGCGACGCGGCCACCGTCGGCGTGCGGGCGACGGTCAAGCCGGACCCCGACGCCCCGGTGGCGGGGTCGGCATCCGAGATGGCGGCGCAGATCGCCCGGCGGGCCACCGAGCTCGCCGAGGCGGGCGTCAGCCATGTGACGGTCGCGCTCGCCGACTGGCGCGCGACGATCGACGGGCCCCTCGACGCCGCCGGGCTGGTGGCGGCACTGCGAGGCGGGGCGTGACCACCACCGTGCCGTCCGTCTGCCGGATCTGCAACCACTGTTGCAGCGTGCTGGTCGACGTCGAGGACGGCCGGGCGACCCGAGTCCGGGGAGATGCCGAGAATCCCGTCTACCAGGGCTACACGTGCGTGAAGGGGCGCAGCCAACCCGCCTACCTCGACTCGCTCGAGCGGATACTGCGGCCGTTGCACCGCGACGGGTCCGGCGAGTTCAGGTCGGTCGGCAGCGGGGAGGTCGTACGGCGGATCGCTGATCGGCTGAGCGACATCGTCGACCGGCACGGTCCACGCTCGGTGGCGCTGTACCTCGGGACGAGCCAGTGCATGAGCAACGCGACGGCGCCCTTCGGGTTCGCGTTCATGAGGGCTCTGGGGTCGCCGATGTGCTTCACCCCCAACACCATCGACAAGCCGGGTAAGTCGATCGCCAAGGCCCTGCACGGCTCCTGGATGGCCCCTCCCCAGGAGTTCGACGAGCCGCGGTCCGCGCTCCTGATCGGCGTCAACCCGGTGGTCAGCCACAAGGGGCTGCCGAAGGGGCGGCAGGGCCGGTGGCTGCGCGACGCGCGGGCGAAGGGGATGGTCCTGTCGGTCGTCGACCCGCGCCGCACGGAGACGGCGAAGCGGGCGGACATCCACCTGCAGCCACGCCCGGGCCACGATGCCGAGATCCTCGCAGCCATCCTGCACGTCGTCCTCAAGGAGGATCTCGGCGATCCGGGGTTCGTCCGCGACGAGACGGTCGGCATAGAGGCGTTGCGGCGTGCCGTCGCGCCCTTCGAGCCGCGGGCGGTCGCCGCGGCCGCCGACTGCAGCGCGGCCGACCTGGTCGAGATCGCCCGGGTCCACGGCCGGGCGGGGCGCGGTTACGCCATGGCGGGCACGGGCCCGAACATGTCCGGTCCTGGAACTCTGGTGGAGTATCTCGTGCTCTGTCTCGAGGCCGTCTGCGGTCACTACCTCCGAGCCGGTGACGCGGTGCGCAACCCGGGGACCCTCGTGCCCTCCTCCGACCACCGGGCGCAGGCCCGGCCGCCGGGTGCGGCACGGCTGGGCGAGCGGATGCGGGTCCGAGGCCTCACGGCCACTCCTGCCGGGCTGCCGACCGCCGCGCTCGCCGAGGAGATCCTGACGCCGGGCGAAGGCCAGGTCAAGGCGTTGATCAGCTGCGGTGGAAACCCGCTTGCGGCCTGGCCGGACCAGCTGCGGACCCTGGAGGCTCTGCGCTCGCTGGACCTGCTGGTGCAGATCGACCCGTGGATGTCGCAGACCGCCCGGGAAGCACATTTCGTGATCGGCCCGACGATGCCGCTCGAGGTCCCCGGGAGCACGGCGATCATCGATCTCGCGACGCACCATCAGGGCGTCGGCTACGGTCCGGTGGACGCCTACGGGCAGTACACCCCCGCTGTGGTCGACCCGCCCGAGAACTCGGACGTGATCGAGGAGTGGGCCTTCTTCCACAGCTTGGCGCGCGAGATGGGACTCGCGCTGCAGCTGGGGGAGACCTTCGGGGGCACGGTCGCCGACGCAGCTCGGATCGACCCGGCGTCGGAGCCCTCGTCCGAGCAGGTGCTCGGCCTCGTCCTCGCGGGATCCCGGGTGCCGCTCGACGAGGTGCGCAAGCATCCCCACGGCGCGCTCTTCCCGGCCCCCGGCATCGTCGTGGAGCCCAAGGAGCCCGGGTGGACGGGACGGCTCGACCTCGCGAACGCCGAGATGATGGACGAGCTCACCGAGCTGACCGAGGTCAAGGGCGGGAGCATCGACGACCTGCGGTTGATCTGTCGCAGGCTGCCCCACGTGTACAACTCCTCGTGCCGTGACGCCGCGGCGTTCGCCCGGGCGCCGGAACACAACCCGGCGTTCCTGCACCCGGCGGATCTGCGGGCCCGCGAGGTCGTGTCCGGCGATCTCGTCGAGATCTCGTCGGGGCGCGGAACCGTGACCGCGGTCGCGCGGGCCGACGAGTCGCTGCGTCCCGGGCTCGTCGCCCTGACCCACGGGTTCGGTGGGCTGCCCGGGGACGAGGCGGACGCGCCGCGCCAGATCGGGGCCAACGTCGACCGGCTGCTCGATGTCACACATCGACCGGACCGGTTCTCCGGTCAGCCCTTGATGAGCAACGTCCCGGTGCGAGTGCAGCGTGTGCCGCCGGAAGCAGCGACGAGAGGACTGTCGTGAGCCTGACAACCACCCGTGAGGACCTCCGCGCGATGGTCGTCGTCGAGCGGGCGGAGATGTCCGACGGCGTCGCGGAGTTCGTCCTCGCCGCCGCGGACGGCGGCGCGCTCGCGCCGTGGGAGCCCGGCGCGCACATCGACCTCGTCGTCGAGGAGGTCGTCCGGCAGTACTCGCTGTGCGGCGACCCGGAGGACGGCACCCGGTGGCGGATCGGGGTACTCCGTGAGCCGGCCGGGCGTGGCGGCTCACAGCTGATCCACGACACCCTCGAGCCGGGTTCGCGCGTGCACGTGCGGGGACCTCGGAACAACTTCGCTCTGGTCGAGGCGTCGCGCTACGTGTTCATCGCCGGCGGGATCGGCATCACACCGTTGTTGCCGATGATCCGCACGGTCGAGAAGCGGTGCGTCCCGTGGACCCTCGTCTACGGGGGCCGCTCCCGCTCGACGATGGCGTTCCTGCCCGAGCTCGCCACGTACGGCGACGCCGTCCAGCTCTACCCTCAGGACGAGGCCGGCCTACCCGATCTGGACGCGGTGCTGGCGCACCCGGAGGCGGCCACCGCGGTCTACTGCTGCGGACCCGAGCCGCTGCTGGAGGCTGTGCGGACGCGGTGTCTCTCCTGGCCTCCCGATGCGCTGCGGGTGGAGCGCTTCTCCCGCCAGGCCACCGACCCCGGCGCGATGGTCGAGGACCAGCCGGTCGAGGTCGTCCTCTCCCGGAGCGGGGTGACGGTCGAGGTGCCTGCGGACAGGTCCATCCTAGAGGTCGCCGTCGAGGCCGGGGCGGACGCACTGTTCTCCTGCGAGGAGGGTATCTGCGGCTCCTGCGAGGTCACCGTCCTGGAGGGTGTGCCCGACCACCGTGACGCCGTGCTCGACGACGCCGACCGGGCGGCGGGTGACCGCATGATGATCTGCGTCTCCCGGAGCGTGGGCCCGCGGCTCGTCCTCGACCTGTGACTCCCGAACCGACATCCCAACCCGCCACCGCAGAAGAGGAGTGACTCCGTGAAGATCACCGTCGACGACGAGAAGTGCATGGGACATGCGCGCTGTTACGCCGTGAACGAGGACCTGTTCCCCCTCGACGACGAGGGCTACTCGAGTCTGCGCACCGACGGGGCGGTCGACGTCCCCGACGCCCAGGCGGCGGATGTGGAGTCCGCCATCACCCTGTGCCCCGAGCGCGCGATCGAGCGTGCGGGATGACCGCCACCGAGCCCGACGCTGCCGAGACTGCAGGACAGGCCCGCGGAGCGGTCGATGTGGTCAACGAGCGCCCGAACCTGATCCAGTTGGACTTCGAGCGGGACGCCGAGCTCCGGAGGGACCATTTCGGTGTCTTCGAGCGGCTCGCGGACGGCCCCTCCTTCGTCTACTCCGAGACTCCGGGCTTCTGGATGTTCACGAAGGCGGAGAACATCGAGGCGGCCCTCAAGCGGACGGACCTCTTCTCCAACCGCCAGATGTCGGCCATGAAGCGCGACCGGGAGAAGCGGGTCCCCTACAAGTTCATCCCCGAGCAGCTGGACCCTCCGGAGCACGGGCTCTATCGGAAGATCATCACTCCGATGCTCAGCCCGGCGCGCATGAAGCGACTCGAGCCCCGCGTCCGCGAGGTCGCGCGTGGCCTCGCCGAGGCGATGCTCTCCGCGGGCCGCGGCGAGGTCGTCGCCGAGTTCTCCCGGCCGCTCGTGGTCCACGTCTTCACCGAGCTGCTCGGTTTGCCGCTGAGCGAGGCGAACACGTTCGGACACCTGGCACGCACGCTGGTCGTCGGCGACCCCAACGACGACGACGGCTCGATCGTCGGCAAGGCCTTCACCGACCTGACCGACTACCTGGGCGGCTACCTCGAGGCGCGACGCGTGCAGCCGCGCGAGGACCTGCTGACCGGAATCGTTCAGGCTGAGGTCAACGGTGAGCCCATCACCCTCGAGCGTCAGGCGGAGATCGCGCTGCTGCTCTTCGTCGGGGGCCTCGAGACCACTGTGGCGTCCATGTCGTACCTGGTCCGACACTGCGCCGACGACACGGCGACCCAGGACGCGATCCGTGCGGACCCCACCCTCGTGCCGGCCGCGGTCGAGGAGTCCCTGCGCTTCTACAGCCAGATCTCGATGAGCCGACAGGTCCGGGTGGACACGGAGTTCGAGGGATGTCCCATGAAGGAGGGTGACTACCTGGTCCTGCCGCTGGCCGCCGCGGGGCGTGACACCGCCGCTTTCGCCGACGCCCGCCGTTTCGACCTGCACCGGCAGGACAACCGGCACATCGCCTTCGGCGTGGGACCCCACCGCTGCGCGGGATCCCATCTGGCGCGCGTCGAGATGTACGCCGCCATGGACGAGTTCCACAAGGTCATCCCGTCCTATCGGCACACCGTCGACGCGAGCCGGGACGACTACGTCGTCGGGGTCAGCGGACCGCTGCGGGTCGACATCGAGTGGGACTCCGGTCAGGGGACCCGATGACCGCACGTCAGCCGAGCGTGCGGCACTGCGCCTTCGACTTCGAGGGTGACCCGTCACTGCGGACGAACCACTTCGAGGTGTTCGACGAGCTCAGCGACTCCGCGGAGTTCCTGTACTCCAGCACGCCCGGCTACTGGATGTTCTCCGGCATGGAAGCGGTGCACGAGGCGTTGACCAGCCCGGGGCTGTTCTCGAACGCCCCGTTGTCGGCCATGAAGCGGGACCGGGAGAAGCGGGTCCCGTACCGGTTCGTGCCGCAGCAGCTCGATCCGCCCGAGCACGGCCTGTACCGCAGGATCATCATGCCGCTGCTCAGCCCCGTCCGGATGCGAAAGCTTGAACCGGGGATCAGGGCGACCGCCGCCGAGCTCGCCGCCGGTCTGCGATCGCGCGGTCGGTGCGAGGTGGTGGAGGACTTCGCCCGACCTCTGGTGATGTCGGTGTTCCTCGAGCTGTTCGGCCTGCCGGGCGAGGAGACGCGACGGTTCGCCGACCTGGCGGGCAGGCTGCTGGTGGGGGACCCGGAGGACGTCGACGGCAGCGGTGTCCAGGCCGTCTTCGACGAGCTCACCGAGTTCCTCGCGGCCGCCGTCGACGAGTGCCGTTCCCGGCCCCGCGAGGATGTCCTGTCCGGGATCGTGCACGGCCGTGTGAACGGCGAGCCGCTGCCCGAGTCCCGGCTCGCCGAGATGGTCCTGCAGGTGTTCACCGCGGGCCTTGAGACGACGACGGCGGCGATCGCCTACCTCATCAGGCACTGTGCGGGTGACCCGGTGGTGCAGGAGGAGATCCGTGCCGACCGCTCGCTCGTCCCCGCCGCGGTCGAGGAGTCACTGCGGCTGTATTCGCAGGTCGCCCCAAGCCGACGAGTGGTTCAGGACGCCGATTTCCGCGGCTGCCCGGTCAAGAAGGACGACTACGTCGTGCTGCCGCTGGCGTTCGCCAACCGGGACCTGGACGCCTTCTCGGATGCACGGCGGTTCGACCTGCGGAGGGCCGACAACCGGCACATCGCCTTCGGCGCGGGGGCACACCGGTGCGCCGGGTCCCATCTCGCCCGGGTCGAGCTCGTCGCCGCCGTCGACGAGTTCCACCAGGCCCTGCCGTCCTATCGGCCGGCGCCCGACGCCTCCGTGGAGGAGTACGTCGTGGGCATCAGTGGGCCCGTGCGGGTCGACATCGAGTGGGACGTGAAGGAGCACGGATGACGAGCAGCAGACACGGAGATCGGGTCGCGGTGGTGACGGGGGCCGGGTCAGGGATCGGCGCGACCTCGGCGGCGACCCTGGCGGCCCACGGTGCGCGCGTCGCGGTGACGGACGTGAACGAGGAGGCCGCCGAGAAGTGCGCCGCCGCGATCCGGGCCTCCGGCGGAGTCGCCGAGGCCTACCGGCTCGACGTGGCCGACGAGCTGAGCTGGCAGCGAACCGTGCCTGCGATCGTGAACGCCCTCGGCCCGATCACCCTGCTGCACAGCAACGCGGGCCTGATGTCGGCGGTGCCGCAAGACATCGAGCTGTCCCTGGTCGATGTCGAGGTCTGGGACGCGATCATGGCGGTCAACGTCAGGGGCGGCTTCCTGGCCTGCAAGCACCTGGTCCCCGGCATGATCGAGGCCGGCGGCGGCTCCATCGTGTTCACGTCGTCGATCGCGGGCCAGGTCTCCAACGTCCTCCGCGCCGGCTACTCCACGAGCAAGGGGGCCATCAACGCCTTCTGCCGCGCCGTCGCCACGATGTACGGGGACCGCGGTGTGCGGGCCAACGCGGTGGCACCCGGGATCATCGCCACCCCCGGAGCACTCGCGTCGATGAGCGCCGACACCCACCGGTCGATGGGTGCGGGTGCGTCCCTCGGCCGGACGGGGACCCCTGAGGAGGTCGCCGGGGTCGTCTCCTTCCTGCTGAGTGACGAGGCCTCCTACCTCACCGGGCAGATCGTCGTGGTCGACGGGGGCTACACGTCGCGGATGTCGACGCCGAAGACGGACTGACCGCGAAGATCACTGTCATCAATAATATTTGACGGCTAACTATCAGGCGCCTAGCATGTTTGGAGACGGGCGTCGGGTCGGAAGGAC
This sequence comes from Pseudonocardia xishanensis, assembly GCF_039541715.1. Classification (NCBI taxonomy): domain Bacteria; kingdom Bacillati; phylum Actinomycetota; class Actinomycetes; order Pseudonocardiales; family Pseudonocardiaceae; genus Pseudonocardia; species Pseudonocardia xishanensis. Next base: position 10,149 of record NZ_BAABGT010000076.1, on the reverse strand, counting down.
AGAGACAACATGCGAAGCACACTGAGGCTCCCCGCTCCTGACCACTACGCCAGCGGCTGGTACCGCTTCGCCTACCGGTACGACTTCGCTCCCGGCGATGTTCGTCCGCTGCACCTGTTCGGCCGCGACCTCGTGGCGTTCTGCGGAGAGGACGGCCAGGTCAAGGTCCTCGACGCGCACTGCCCGCATCTCGGGGCCCACCTGGGCCACGGCGGCATCGTGGTCGGCAACTGCGTCCAGTGCCCCTTCCACGGCTGGCAGTGGGACGGTCTGGGCAAGAACCAGGCGATCCCCAACGAGCCCAAGCCGTCACCGGCGACCATCCGCTCGTGGCGGACCGTGGAGCGGGACGGCATCTGCTATCTGTGGTTCGACCAGGACGACCGGGACCCGGACTGGGAGCCGGGCCCGCTGCTGCCGGAGGGCTCCGCGGACGAGTACTTCCTACTCGACGAGTCGGTGGTCGGGACCTGGGAGGGTGTCCAGGTCTACCCCCAGAGCATCGTCGAGAACGTGGCGGACGCGTCGCACTTCAAGTTCATCCACGGCAGTGGTGAGATCCCGGACATTCACCAGTACTCGGTCGAGGGTGCGCTGTTCCGCTCGAAGTTCGTCTACGAGTGGGGCGCGGGCTACGAGTCGACCTGGTTGACTCCGAACGGGCCCATCCCCTCCGAGGTGTTCACCGAGTCATGGGGCCTGGGCATCGTCATCACTCGCTACTTCGGCATCCCGGAGATGATCCAGGTCACGGGTGCGACGCCGATCGACGGGCGGACGTCGGTCGTGTCCTCGGCGCTCTTCGTGCGCCGCGCCACCCCGGAGACCATCGAGATCGACCCGCTCCGGCGGCGCCTGGTCAAGCATCTCCTGGAGCAGCCCGAGCACGACCTCACCGTCTGGGAGAACATGGCGATTCTCGAGCGTCCATTGTTCCGTCGGTCCGAGGCGCGGATCTACACCGCTCTCCGCGAGTGGGCGGGCGGGTTCTACCCCTCTCGGAGCGCGGCGCCGGCCTCGCTGACGTCGTAGGCGCACGATGAACGTGTATGTGGCCGGGGTGGGGGAGAGCGGTCCCGTCGCCCGTGGCAAGGGCCCTGCGGCGGAGACGATGGCGCTGCGGGCGGCGTTCGACGCGTGCAGAGACGCCGGCATCGAGCCTGCGAAAGTGGACGGCATCGTCCGCTACTCGCACGACGGTGCGATCTCGGCCATGAGTCTCGCCGCCAACCTCGGGATGGAGGAGTTGTCCTTCGCCGTCGACGTGCCGCATGCAGGCGGCAGCGGGGCCGCGCTGCTGGACGTCGCCATCGCCGCCGTGCGGTCGGGGGCGGCCCGGACCGTGCTGTGCACCCGGACCGTGGTGGCGGAGGAGTGGCTTCGTCAGTTGGTCGCGCCGGACCCGTTGAGGCCGTTCTACCTCGACGCGCCGAACTACCTCCGGCCGGTCGGGTGGACCGGTTACCTGCACCTGTTCGGGTTGCTCTATCAGGAGCACGCCAACCGCTACGGGACCACACGCGCCGACCTCTATCCGGTCGCGGAGCAGATGCGGCAGAACGCCAAGAGCTCTCTGCTCGATCTGGCGGACCCCTTGCCCGCTCTCGACGACTACCTGGCCCTGCCCACGACGGTCGGCCCTTTCACCCCGCTGGACGAGTTCGTCCCCGCCGATCTGTCGTGTGCGGTCATCGTCTCCGCACACGATCGTTCGGATCGGTCCGTGGGGGTCGAGATCGTGGCCACCGCCCAGTCGCAGGGCCCCGAGCCGATGAGCTGGTTCGACTCCCGCCCGCTGTCGCCCGATGCCCTGGACAGCCCGTCCCGAGCGGTCGCCGACAAGCTCTTCGCCTCCGCGGGCCTAGTGCGGGGGGACATCGACGTGGTCGGCCTGTACGACTGCACCACCTTCACGCTTCTCTTCCTGCTCGAGGAGTCCGGCCTGGTCGAGCGTGGTGGAGCGGCGGAGCTCGCCCGCCTGGACGGGCTGCTCCCGCACGGGGCGTGTCCGACCAACCCACACGGCGGCGATCTCGCGGCCGGCTACTCCCACGGTTTCCGACACATCCTGGAGATGGTCCGCCAACTGCGGTGGACCGCGGTCAACCAGGTTTCCGCGGCCGAGCACGCTCTGGTCCTCGGCCCGCCCGCCGGACCCACGTCCGGCGCGATCCTGCGAAGGGTGGCACTGTGAACGAGACCACCGCTGAGGTGACGGTGCTCGGCCTCTGCGATGCGGAGAAGGGCACCGCGGGTATGGCCGCCCAGTACGGCGAGATCCTCGCCGGCGGGCGTGCGGTGCTCCAGGGATGCGCTCGCTGCGGTGCTGCCGCCTTCCCGCCGCGATTGCGGTGCCGGTCCTGCTCGAGCGACGACCTGCAGTGGTGGGACGCCGGAGACACCGCAAAGGTCACGTCATGGGCGCGGGTCGCCCTGAACGGGCCGACGGAAACCGCCTCGGTCCCACGTCGGGTCGGGAAGGACGGCCCCTACACCACGGTGGTGGTGCAGCCGGAATCCTTCGCGGACGTCCGGTTGCTCTGTCTCTTGGTCACGGCGGACGGCGGTATCGAGCACGATGCCGTGCCGACCTCGAACGACCGGGTGACGGTGCGGACGGCCTCCCTCGGTGGCTCGATGGTCCCCGTCTGCTCGCTCGGCCCGAATGAGGATCCACGATGAGCGACCAGATCACCTTCGACCCGCGTCCGCAGGTCGTCACCGACGGCGCAGGCTCCCGAGTGCTGGGCAGCCTGTGCGAGGGCTGCGGGTACCCGATCCTGGACGCCGCGGCTCTCTGCTGCCCGCGATGCCGGTCCACGGACCTGGGACAGGCCGAGTTCGGGCCGTGGGGCACCGTCTGGTCGAGCACGACCATCCGGTTCCCTCTGCCGGGGCGCACCCCGCCGTACGACGTCGCATACGTGGATCTCGACGACGGACCGCGGCTCCTCGTCCACATCGAGGGCGACGGCGGTGCGCCGGTCGACAGCAGGGTCCGGCTCACCGGCGCCACCGAGTCTGGCGACGTCCGAGGTTCGGTCGAGGGCACTGCTCCGATGGAGAGACCATGAGCGTGATCTACGGCGTGGGTACGTCGATGTTCGGACGACAGACCGGCACGACCGCACATGTGCTGGGGCAGCAGGCGGTGATCGAGGCCTTCGCCGACGCCGGGACCAAGGACGTGCAGGCCGCGTTCGTCGGTTCGGTGTTCGGTGCGTCGGGTGTGGCGCAGCGCGCGCTGCATCCGCTGGGTCTGGGTGGCATCCCGATCATCACCATCGAGAACGCCTGTGCGAGCGGTACGACCGCCCTGCACGAGGCTCACGTCGCGGTGGAGAGCGGACGGTTCGACCGGGTGCTCGCCCTCGGGTTGGAGCACATGACCGGCCGCTTCCGAGGTGGCATCCATCCGGAGCGCACGGATGTCGACGGCGCGTCGGGGCTCGGCCTGCCCGGGGTCTACGCGATGGCGGCCAGCCGCTTCCTCGCGGACGGTCGGGTGACCGAGGCGGAGCTGGCCGCGGTCTCGGTCAAGAACCACCGACACGCCCTCGGCAACGAGCGCGCCCAGTACCGCGGTGACTACACGATCGAGCAGGTCCTGGAGTCGGCGATGATTGCGGACCCTCTGACCCTGCTGCAGTGTTGCCCGATCTCCGACGGGGCGGCGGCCGCCGTGGTGGGCGTGGATCGCGGAGTGGGCACGGACGTCGGGATCCGTGGCATCGCGCTCCGCTCCGGGGGGCTCTGGGACCACCTAAGCCCCCACGTCTGGGGCTTCGACCTGGTCCGCGCGACCGCGCACGAGGCCTTCCAACGTGCGGGTCTGGCACCGACGGACGTCGATCTGGCCGAAGTACACGACGCCTTCACCATCGGTGAGGTCGTCACGACCGAGGCGATGGGCCTCGTCGCGGAGGGGGATGGCGGCCCGGCGGCCGCTCGCGGGGTCACCGCCCTCGGTGGAGGCCTGCCGGTCAACCCGTCGGGTGGGCTGCTCTCGCGCGGCCACCCGCTCGGCGCGACCGGGCTGGCACAGGTGGCCGAGGTCGTTTGGCAGCTCCAGGGGCGTGCGGGTGCCCGTCAGGTCGAGGGGGCTCGAGTCGGGGTCGTCGAGACGATGGGCGGCGGCGTGGCAGGCATCGACGGGAACGGGTGCGTCGTCGCAGTCCTGGGCTGAGCCCACAACGACGCGCTGGACATCGATCACGAAGGAGTGCAGGTTGTCGGAGAGGCAGATCTACCTTAAGTCGGCGCGGCGGACGGCCTTCGGTCGCTTCGGGGGCGGTTTCCGGGACCAGCCGGTCACCGACCTCGCCGTCCCGGTGGTGAAGGACGTCATCGCCCGCAGCGGGTTGGCCGCCGAGGATGTCGACCATCTGGTGTTCGGCAACGTCATCGCGACGACGTCGGAGGCGCCGTGGGCGGCGCGGATCACGGCGCTCGGGGCCGGTATCCCGGATAGCGTCCGGACGGTGAACGTCAACCGGGCCTGCGGGACCGGCGTCCAAGCGGTGATCACTGCCGCCGAGCAGATCGGGCTGGGCCGTTCGGAGGTGGCCGTCGCCGCCGGCGCTGAGGCGTTCTCCATGGCGCCGTCCGTCCTGTGGACCCGGTGGGGCAACAAGCGCGGGGTCCCGAAGATCGAGGACATGCTGGAGTGGGCCTACACCGATCCCTGGGGCAACGTCATGGGGGTCACGGGGGAGAACCTGGCCGGGCTCGGGGGCATCGGTCGAGATGAGCAGGACGAGTACGCCCTTCGCAGCCAGACCCGGGCCGAGGCTGCTCGCGCCGCCGGCTACCTGGCCGAGGAGATCCACGAGGTGGGCGGCGTCGCGGTGGACGAGTTCCCACGCCCGCAGGTCACCCTGTCCGATCTCCAGAAGCTGCGTCCGGCCTTCGCCGAGGACGGCAGCGTGACCGCCGGGAACTCCTCCGGTGTCAACGATGGCGCGGGTGCGGTCATGGTGATCTCGGAGGAGGCCGTCGAGCGGCACGGTGTGGCGCCGGACGGGCGGATCGTCGACTGGGCCGTCGTCGGTGTCGAGGCCGGTCTGATGGGTCGTGGGCCGGTGCCCGCGACCCAGGCCGTCCTGGCACGGACCGGACTGTCGGTGGGGGACCTCGACGTCTGCGAGGTGAACGAGGCCTTCGCGGTGGTCGTCCTCTATGCGATGGCCCAGCTCAAGCTCGACCCGGAGCTCACCAACCCCAACGGCGGTGCGATTTCGATCGGCCACCCGCCGGGCGCCACCGGGATCCGGATGATCGCCTCCGCGCTGAACCAGCTCGCCCGCACGGGCGGTCGGTACGGCCTGGTCAGCCTGTGCCTCGGCGGCGGCATGGGACTGTCGATGATCGTGGAGAACCTGCGCAACCGTTCGTGACCGGACAGCCTCTCCCGAACCGGGAAGGCGGACAGGAGGGGGCCATGGCCGAGTTCGTGCTGATCCACGGTGGGATGCACGGGGGCTGGTGCTGGGAGCGTCTGGAGCCGGAGCTGGCGAGGCTCGGTCACACGAGCGTCGCCACGACCCACAAGTGCGACGTCGCAGGCCTCGGCAATGGTGACTACGCGCGAGAGGTGGCCGACCAGGTCGGTCACCTCTCGGACGACGTGATCGTGGTGGGCCACTCGATCGGTGGCCTGGTCGCGCCGCTCCTGCCCGCGCTCCGTCCGGTGCGCGGGTTGGTGTTGCTCTGTGCCGCGGTCCCGGCGGTCGGGCTCGGCTTCGCCGAGCAGGCGGACACAGCGCCCGCGTCGGCCGTCGACCCGGAGCGGCTGATCGCGGACGAGGCCGGTTTCATCCGCTATACCGCAGAGGCCGCTCCCGAGGTCTTCTGCCACGACGTCGACCAGGCCACAGTGGATGCGATTCTCCCGCGGCTTCGCCCGCAGGCGCTGAGCGCAATGGTCGAGAAGACCCCGATGGAGCGCTGGCCGGATGTACCGACCCATTCGATCTACTGCCGGGACGACCGTGCCATGAGCCCGGTCTACTCGCGGATCGTCGCGCAGCACCGCGGGTTTCCGCTAACCGAGATGGAGGGCAGCCACTCGCCGTTCTACTCGCGGCCACGCGACCTTGCCCGGGAGCTGGACCACATCGCGACCGAGGTGCTTGCGACGGCTGGTGGCAAGTCATGAGCGGTTCGGGTGTGGACGTAGCCCGGGTCGTGCTGAGGGCCGCCCTCGGAGCGACGTTCATCGCTCACGGGCTCAAGCACGGTCGGAGCCTGGACGGCACGGCGAAATGGTTCACGTCGATCGGCTTCCGACAACCGCAGGTACAGGCCAGGGCCAGCGCCGTGGTCGAGGTCGGTGCGGGCGCGGCCGTGCTGGCGGGCGCGGCCACGCCGTTGGCGGCGGGTGCCATCGTCGCGACGATGGCGGTCGCCGCGCGCTCCGTCCATGCGCGCAACGGCTTCTTCATCACCGCCGAGGGCTACGAGTACGTGCTGAACCTCGCCGGAGCGGGGGTCGCCCTCGCAGGCATCGGGCCGGGCAGGTTCAGCGTGGACCGGGCCATCGGGCTGGACCGCCGGTTGAACGGAGCCGCCGCGGCGCTCACTGCGGCGGCGATCGGCATCGGTGGTGCGGCTGCGCAGCTCGCCGTGTTCTGGCGTAGCCCGGGCATGGGGGCCGTACAGGAGTAGGTGACGTCCTGACGATCGTCGGGACTGGTCAGGTCAGGAGAGGATTGTCATGGGTCGAGTAGAGGGCAAGGTCGCCTTCATCACGGGAGCGGCGCGGGGGCAGGGTCGGGCGCACGCGGTCCGCCTGGCGGAGGAGGGCGCCGACATCATCGCGATGGACCTGTGCGGCCCTATCGCGACGTCGGTCGCCAAGCCTGCAACGGCGGAGGACTTGGAGGAGACGACCAGCCTCGTCGAAAAGCTGGACCGCCGGATCTACAGCTACCAGGCCGACGTCCGGGACTATGCGAGTCTCTCCGCCGGTCTCCAGGAGGGAGTCGACCGTCTGGGTGGGCTGGACGTGGTCGTCGCCAACGCGGGCATGTGGTCGTACGGGCTGCTGGAGGAGTTTGCGCCCGAGGCGTTCCAGGAGATCATCGATGTCAACCTGATCGGGGTATGGAACACGCTTCGGGCGACGGTCCCCGTCCTCAAGGCGCAGGGCCGGGGTGGTTCCATCATCCTCACGTCGTCGGTCGCCGGTATGAAGGCCTACGGCATGACGGCGCCCTACGTGGCGGCGAAACACGGTGTCGTCGGGCTCATGCGCACCGCGGCCATCGAGCTCGGACCGAACTCCATCCGAGTGAACACCGTCAACCCCAGCAACGTGCACACCGACCTCATCCACAATCAGACGACGTACGACCTGTTCGCGCCCGACCTGACGAACCCGACGTGGGAGGAGGTCGCGCCCCGCTTTCAGGCCATGCACCTGCTGCCCACGCCCGATGCGCAGCCCGAGGACGTGGCGAACGCCGTGTTGTTCCTCGCGTCGGACGAGTCCCGCTATACAACTGGGCTGACCCTGACGGTCGACTGCGGCAACTTCACGAAATGACCTACCCCGCTGCGATGGAGGAGTGGTGAGCATGGGATACGACCGCATCGACAGTAAGCTTTACATCGACGGTCAGTGGCGCGACGGACAAGACGGGGAGACCTTCGAGGTCTATGACCCGTTCGACGAGTCGTCGATCGGTTCGGCCGCCCGGGCCACCCTGTCCGATGTCTCGGACGCGGTGGGTGCGGCTCGGCGGGCCTTCGACACCACCGAGTGGGCCACCGACCGGGACTTTCGCCTGAAGTGCATGCGGCAGGTGGAGCAGGGTCTGATCAAGTACCGCGAGCGGCTCGCGGACCTGGCCACGCGTGAGGCGGGCATCCCGTCGAACCAGGCACCGTTGATGGACACGATCATCGGCGAGGTCACCTGGACGATCGCCCTCATGAGCTCCTTCGACTGGGAGCTCGACCTGCCGCCGCACGAGGCGCTCGGTCTGACCAGCAACCGGCGGGTGCGGCAGGAGGCGCGCGGGGTCGTCGCGGCCATCACCCCGTGGAACATGCCCACGCCGATGAATGTCGGCAAGACCATTCCGGCCCTCGCCACGGGCAACACCGTGGTGCTCAAGCCGGCACCGGACACCCCGCTCGCGGCGGTGCTGCTCGCGGAGGTCATCGACCAGCACACGGATATTCCGCCGGGTGTGTTCAACCTGGTGACCTCCGACGACAACGCCATCGGTGGGGACGCGCTGACCGCCGACCCCAGGGTGGACATGTTTCACTTCACCGGGTCGACCGCCGTCGGGCAGCGGATTGCGAGCCGTGCCGCCATCGGCTTCCGGAAGGTCGTCCTGGAGCTGGGCGGCAAGTCCGCGAACATCATCCTCGAGGACGCCGACCTCGACACCGCGATCCCCTTCGGTGTGGGGATGTGCATGTACAACAGCGGCCAGGGCTGTCTGCTGCCGACGCGGATGGTGGTGCACTCCAGTGTCTACGACGACGTGCTCGAGCGGGTCGTGGCCGTGACCCGGGCACTGCCGTGGGGTGACCCGAAGAAGCTCGAGACGCAGGTGGGCCCGATCATCCGGAAGGGCCAGCTGGACCGGATGGCGGGTCTCGTCGACCGTGCCCGAGAGGGCGGCGCCACCGTCTTGACCGGTGGTAGGACCGGTCACCCGGACTTCGAGCGGGGGCATTGGTACGAGCCGACGGTGGTGACGGGTGTGCAGCCCGATGCCGAGATCGCACAGACCGAGGTGTTCGGGCCCGTGCTGACGGTGCTCCGGTACGACGGTCCCGACGAGGAGGCGATCCGGATCGCGAACGCCACCCCTTACGGCCTCGGCGGATTCGTCCAGACGCGGGACCCGGAGCGGGCCTGGCGCGTGGCGGAGTCGTTGCGCTCCGGCGGCGTCGCGATAGGTCCGTCGTTCTGGGTCGCAGCCGACACGCCGTTCGGCGGCTACGGGGCCAGTGGCCTAGGTCGTGAGCGTGGCGTCGAGGGCTTCCGTGAGTTCCTGCAGGCCAAGGCCATCTCCAGCCCGGCCCCGGTGAGCTGAGGCCCCAGCGCTCCGGGTGGGACGCGGACACACCCTCCCGTCCCACCCGCGGCGCGCCCGCACCCGTCCGATCGGAGGAGCCTCGATGAAGAGGCACGCCCGTCTGACGGTGCTCGTCGCCGCTGCGCTCGCGTTCCTGGCGAGCGCATGCGCGGCCCCGGGGTCGACCCCAGCCGATGTCGGCGCCGACCAGGGCGGGCTGATCAAGGAGTCCCACTCGCTGAGCACGCTGCCGTTCTTGTACACCCTCGAGAAGGGTTACGCGAAGGGCTTTGGTACCGATGTGGTCCAGATGCCGGACACGAGCTTGAGCAGCCAGTCGACCCAGGCGCTTCTGGCGGGCCAGTTGGACGCCGTGCAGACCGGTTCCATGTCGGTCTTCGCCGCGGAGGCCGCGGGTCAGGACGTGATCAGCTTCGCTATCCCGACGCCTGGTCCGTCCTATCAGGTCGTGATCTCCACGGAGGCGGCTCGACGGATGGCAAGCGGGGGAGTGACGCCTCAGTCGCCGGTCGCTGACCGCGTGAAGGCGCCGAAGGGGCTGACGCTCGCGGTCCCGGGTACCTGGGGAATCATCGGTTCGCTCACCCGCTCCACCGCAAGCGAGTACGGCCTCGATGCCTTGACCGAGCTCACCCTCCGCGGGATCCCCGATCCCACCGCGATGGTGGTCGCCCTGCGACAGGGCCAGGGTTCACCCTGGCTCCGCCGTTCACCTCGGCGGTGGTGGCGGACGGCAGCGCCATGGCGGCGGCGATGACCGCGCATGGCGGCGATGACCGCGGAGATCGTCTTGTCGGACAGCGGAGGCGGCTTTCTGCTGAACCAGGCGGCCGGGCGGTTCGACACGGCCGGGGTGTTCGCGACCATCGTGGTTCTGGTGGCGCTGGGCTTGCTGCTGACCGGTGTGGTGGCTTTGCTCAAGTGCAGGTTCATGGAGTGGAAGAACCTCGCGGGATGGGCCGGAGGAGACAGATGACCGTCACGATGACCGCGCTCGTCACCCACCGAACCGCACGCGGCGGCACGACAAGGGGCGGATTCTAGCGATCGTTGCGAATCGTTTGTCTAGTAGTCCGGTCTTTCCAGCGTT
>NZ_BAABGT010000075.1:309228-339608 GCF_039541715.1 Pseudonocardia xishanensis | reverse complement strand
AGTGGACGGCGTCAGACACCTCCACACAGCCCGAAGGGCCTTCCCCTCTCAACTCGCCACGCCGTGCACCAACCTCATGGCCGAGTACAGCTAGGGCTTGTCCCCCACCGGGGACACCACCGCTCCCGGCGCCGACCCAGTGGGAGCCACGCCGTCCTCACCGCGGTGGACGCTGACCGCGTAGCCGCCGCCCTCGTACGGCTCGCGGTCCCAGGTGGCCCAGCGGTCCTCCAGGACCAGACCGGCGCACCAGGTGTCGTACTCGGCGAGGGTGGGCCAGCCGGGCTGCAGGGTGAACCCGGCGATCAGCCGTCCGCCGGGGGCGAGGTGACGCACGCAGCCCGCGACGACACCCGCCCGGTCCGTCGCGTAGGGGATCACGTTGCCCGCCAGCACGACCACGTCGAACCGGTCGGGCAGGTCGAGGGACTCCAGGCCGGTGCCGAGCCAGCGCAGGTCGGGGGCCTTCGCCGCGGCGGCCGCGATCATGTCCGGGTCGGGGTCGACGCCCACCACCGCGATCCCGCGCCGCGCCAGCTCGATCGCGACCCGCCCGGTGCCGCAGCCGCCGTCGAGCACGGTCGCAGGCCGGTAGGCGGCGACGAGGTCGGCCTCGCCGTGGGGGTTCTCGAGGCCGGCCCAGCGGTCGTCGTACGAGGTGAGGTCGACGGCGTCCCGCCAGCGGGACCAGTCCTGCGGGAGCGGCACGCTCCTAGGCTAGTGCGCGGGCGGTGAGCCGCTTGCGGAGCCAGCGGGCGAGGCGCATGCCGCGGTAGTGCGGGTGGACGAGCAGGACGAGCTCGTCCTCCACCACCGCCCCCAGCGCGACCACCACACCGGCCTCGTCCCGCACGAGCAGCGCGGGACCCCGCGGCGTGATCAGCAACGCCCGCAGCTCGCGGTCGGTCCACGTGGCGCGTTCCCCGCTCGGCTCCAGACCCGCGAGACAGGCGCACAGCAGGTCCTCGACCGGGCCGATCTCGTCCCCGGTCGCGTGCTCGGCGACCAGCTCCGCCCCGGAGAGCGTGAGGATGTCCCACCGCGGCCGGACGGGCTCGACGTCCGCCGCGCGCAGGAAGGCCTCGGCCCGGGCCTGCTCGGTGACGGTGAACGGCGCCCAGTCCCGCATCGCGACCAACCACCCGCCCTGCGGGACGGCGGCGGCGAGCACGTGCGGATGGCGCGGAGGCTCGGTGGGCTGGTAGCGGACCGCGTCCGCGTGGACGAGGGCGCCCAGCCCGCGGGCGAGCGCGGTGGCGTCCCCACCGCTCACCGCCTGGACGGCGAGGTCCAGGGCGCGGGTCGGCGCGTCCACCAGGTCGTGCGGGTCCGCGGGCGTGACGAGCACGGCGCCCGGGTCCTCGGTGCCCAGGCCGCGGCGGATGGCCTCGGCCAGCTCCTCCGCACTCCCGGCGGAGCCGACGAACATCTCGTCCACCACCGACCGCGAGTCCTGGCCGTGCACGGCGAGGCCGAGGATGTTGCCGTCCGCCTGCGCGACCGCCTCGGTGAGCCGGGCGAGCGCGCCCGACTCGTCCGGCAGCCGGACCCGCACCTTGTGCAGCACCTGGGGCCCGCCGCCGGGACCGCCGCCGCCGTGCTCCGGCTCGTCTCGCGGCGTGGGCTGGTCAGGGACCACCCGCAGGTGCGAGACGGCGCCCTGGCGGCCCTGGATCAGCGACTGGCCGGGCCCGACGGCGCGGTGCCCGACCGCCCGCAGCGCCGCCCACATGGTGACCTGGTTCGCGGTGATCACCGGCTTGCCGAGCAGCCGCTCCAGCGGGGCGATCACGTCGTAGGTCGACAGGTTGGTGCAGCTGATGAACACGGCCTCGGCCTCGGGGCGGTCCGCGGCGCGCACGGCCCGGACGACCTCGTCGTACGACACCCGCCAGATCTGGCCGAGCAGCCCCAGCCCCACGCTCCCGACCGTCTCGACGCCGTGCGCGGCCAGGAACTGCTCCAGCAGGCTGGTCAAGTCGTCCACGTAGGGCGTGACGACGGCGACCCGCCCGGCGCCCAACGCCTTCAGCGCCTCCACCAGGGCCCCCGCGGTGGTCAGCGCGAGCGGGGCGCCCGCGTCGGTGATGACACCGGTGAGGGCGATCTCGCCCGCCGCGCCGTCGACGAAGCTGCCGGACGTGCACGCGTACGCGACGACGCCGGGCTCGGGCTCCAGCACGTCCCGGGTCGCGCGCCGGACCGGCTCGGGATCGGAGATCGCGCGGGCCATCTCGGCGGTGACCGGCGAGGGGACGAACGGGGTGCGGGTGACGTGCAGCGCCGCGTCCTCGGGCACCCACCGCCACAGCTCGCGGTCCAGCGCGAAGTCGAAGGGGACGATGACGCCGACACCGGAGGTCGGCGCCGGACCGGGCGCGGACAGCGCCTCGGGCTCCTCGACGCGCTCGTGCATGGCTCCACGGTGGAACCGCCGGGTTTCTGCACGTGATCGGGCGTGTTACGTCCAGGTACCGTGCGCGGAAAGTGGTGCTCTAGCGTGACTTACCGCGCACGAGCGACGGGGTCGCGAGCCCTTCCCGGATCGTGCTCAGCGCGCGGTGCTGCATGGTGCGCACGGCACCCGGGGTGCTCCCCACCACCTCCGCGGTCTCCTCCGCGGTCAGGCCGACGGCCAGGCGCAGCAGGAGGACCTCGCGGGCGGTGGGGCTGAGCCGGTCGAGCAGCGGACGCAGCCGCGCGACGTCGTCGCCCAGCACCGCCCGTTCCTCCGGGCCCGCCGCCGGGTCCGGCCGGTCCGGGACGAGGTCGGCGAGCAGGGCGCCCCGGGCGGCGGCCCGGTAGGCGTCGGAGACCTCGTGGACGGCGATCCGGTGGACGAAGGCGAGGAACGGGCGACCGCGGTCCTGGAACCGGGGCAGGGCCCGCAGCACGGCCAGGCACACCTGTTGGGCGAGGTCCTCCGCCGTCACCCCGGGCAGCGCGTGGCCGAGCCGGGCCCGGCAGTAGCGCAGCGCGAACGGGTGGACCAGGGTCAGCAGCCGGTCGACCGCCCACTGCTCCCCCGCCCCCGCCCGGGCGACGAGCGCGGCGTCCGGCTCCTCACCGGACGGGCCCTTCTCGGGGCCCGCACCGAGAGACGTCATGGCTGCAGCGTGGCCTCTCCGGCCCGGCGACGGGTAGGTGTGCGCTGAGAGAGCGCTGTGAGAGGGAATCCCGACCGAGCGGCGGGGGTTGGTCTCGGGGTGAAGGTCGAGATCTGGTCGGACGTCGCGTGCCCGTGGTGCGCGATCGGGACCCGGCGCATCGCCGCGGCCCTGGAGCGCTTCCCCCACGAGGTCGAGGTGCGCTACCGCAGCTTCGAGCTCGATCCCTCGGCCCCGCGCGGGTACGAGGGCGACCGGACCGAGCGGCTGGCCGCGAAGTTCGGCAGTGACGTGGCGCAGGTGCGGGCGATGGAGGCCCGGGTCGCGGGGATCGCCGCCGAGGACGGGCTGGAGCTCCGGTTCGACCGCGCGCGGGACGGCAACACCGTCGACGCCCACCGCCTGCTGCACCTCGCGTGGGAGCTCGGCGGCACGGCGCTGCAGTCGCGGGTGAAGTCCGCGCTGGTCACAGCCCTGTTCACCGACGGAGAGCCGATCGGGGACGCCGACGCGCTGCGCCGGGTCGCGGTGGCCGCGGGCCTGCCTCCGTCCGATGTGGACCGCGTCCTCGGCTCGGACGAGTACCTCGACGCCGTCCGCGAGGACGAGGCCCGGGCCCGCCGGTACGGCATCAGCGGCGTCCCGTTCTTCGTGATCGACGGCCGGTACGGCCTGTCCGGCGCCCAGCCCGCGGACACCCTCGTCCAGGCGCTCGAGAGGGCGTGGGACGAGGCTCAGGCGGGGACGCCCTCCGGGAACGCGAGGTAGCCGTCCGGGTCGCCGTCGCCGTAGAGGGCGGTCAGGCCCGCGGCGATCCACATCAGGCCGGCGAGGAAGTCGTCCTCGAGGTCGTCCGCGGACTCGCCGAGGGCGGCGTTGCGCTCCTCCTCACCGCCGGTGATCCCGATCAGCTGCGCCACCACCTCACCCGGGCGGTCGCCGAGGGTGGTGCGGGCCCACTCGGGCACGCGCGTCCGCGCGCTCGACGGGATCGGGCGCGGGCCGCGGTTGGCCAGCCAGCCGAGCAGGATCATCAGCGCCATGCCCTGCGCGGGCGCGCCGCCGATCCCGTCCGGGTCCGCGTCCGGGTCACCCATCTCCCCGTCCGACGCGACGAGGCAGCGGACCTCCTCGCGCGCGGGCTCCGGCGAGGACGCAGCCAGGGTGTCGGCGACGGCCTTGCGCACGCGATCGTCGATGATCTCGACGACCAGCTCGTCCTCGCCGGTGTCGGCGAGCGCCTCGACGTGCCGCTCGAGGATCTCGAGCCACTCCGGGTTGCCGTCGTGCGGGCCGAGGGCTCGGACCGTGCGGATCTCGGCGACGGCGTAGCGCATCTCCTCGACCGCCTCGATCTCCGGCAGCTCGGCGGGCTCGTAGCCGTCCAGCCCGGGGAGGGTCTCGACCGGGCGGGGCTCGGCGCGGACGGTGGTCCTCCGCTTCCGCGCCGCGACCTTGGCCGCGCGCTTCTGCCCCCGGCCCTGCTGCTTCCTAGCCACACCGCTCCTTCTCCGGTGACGCTTGGGGACCCCGAGCGTCACTCACTGGTGCTTGGGGACCACGACCGTCGGTCTCCGGTGGCGCTTGGGGACCCCGAGCGTCGTTCCGTGGTGCTTGGGGACCCCGAGCTCGGGGCCCCCGAGCGTCGCTCTCAGCTGCAGACCGCGCCCTGGGCGGCCGATCCCACCAGTCTCGCGTACTTCGCCAGTACGCCCGTACGCCGGGGCGGCTCCGGGCGGACCCAGGCCGCGCGGCGCTTCTCCAGCTCCTCGTCGGGGATGTCCAACGACAGCGTCCGGGTGGTCATGTCCAGCACGATCGGGTCCCCGTCCCGCACGAACGCGATCGGGCCGCCGTCCGTCGCCTCGGGCGCGACGTGCCCGATGCACAGCCCGGTGGTCGCGCCGGAGAACCGGCCGTCGGTCACCAGTAGGACCTCCTTGCCCAGGCCCGCACCCTTGATCATCCCGGTGACCGCGAGCATCTCCCGCATCCCGGGCCCGCCGCGCGGTCCCTCGTACCGGATCACCACGACGTCCCCGGGGACGACGGTGCCGTCGCCGACGGCGTCGAGCGCGCCCTGCTCGCCGTCGAACACCCGGGCGGTGCCGCGGAACTCCGTCGAGTCGAAGCCCGCGGACTTGACCACGGCCCCCTCGGGCGCGAGCGAGCCGCGCAGGATCGTGATGCCGCCGGTGGGGTGGATCGGGTCGCTCATCGCGTGGATGACCGTGCCGTCCAGCGGGGTGTCCACGTCCGCGAGGTTCTCCGCCACGGTCTTGCCGGTGCAGGTCAGCGCGTCCCCGTGGAGCAGGCCCGCGTCCAGCAGCGCCCGCATGACGACGGGCACTCCCCCGACCTGGTCGACCGTGCTCATCACGTGCTTGCCGAACGGCTTGACGTCCGCGAGGTGCGGCACCCGGTCGCCGATCCGGTTGAAGTCGTCCAGCTCCAGCGGCACCTCGGCCTCGGCGGCGATCGCGAGCAGGTGCAGCACGGCGTTGGTCGAGCCGCCGAACGCCATGACGACGGCGATCGCGTTCTCGAACGCCTCGCGCGTGAGGATCTGCCGGGCCGTGATCCCCTTCGCCAGCAGGCCGATCACGGCCTCGCCCGAGGCCCGCGCGATGCCGTCGCGGCGCCGGTCGACGGCGGGCGGCGCGGCCGAGCCGGGCAGCGCCATGCCGAGCGCCTCGGCCGCGGACGCCATGGTGTTCGCGGTGTACATGCCGCCGCAGGCGCCCTCACCGGGACAGATCGCCTTCTCGATCGCGGTCAGCTCGTCCCGGGTGATCAGGCCGCGCGCGCACGCCCCGACGGCTTCGAACGCGTCGGAGATGTTGACCTCGCGGCCGTCGATGTGGCCGGGCAGGATCGAGCCCGCGTAGACGAACACGCTCGCCAGGTCCAGCCGCGCCGCGGCCATCAGCATGCCGGGCAGGGACTTGTCACAACCCGCGAGCAGCACGGTCCCGTCGAGCCGCTCGGCCTCGACGACGGTCTCCACCGAGTCCGCGATGATCTCCCGGCTGACCAGCGAGAAGTGCATGCCGACGTGGCCCATCGAGATGCCGTCGGACACCGAGATGGTGCCGAACTCCATCGGGAACCCGCCGGCCCGGAACACGCCCTCCTTCGCCGCCTGCGCGAGGCGCTGCAGCGAGAGGTTGCAGGGGGTGATCTCGTTCCAGCTGCTGGCCACGCCGATCTGGGGCTTGGCGAAGTCCCCGTCCTGCATGCCGACGGCACGCAGCATCCCGCGCGCGGCGGTGCGCTCGATCCCGTCCGTCACCTGCCGGGAGCGCGGCTTCAGGTCATGGGTCTGCGTCATGAGTGCCCTTCCGTGGTGGGAGCCCTGCCTACCACGAACGCACGAACGGCACTCTTGTGCGGTAGGTCCGCACAAGAGTGCCGTTCGTGCGTTCGGGTGGTGCCGTCCCGCAGAGCAGGACGGTGTGGCTCAGGTGGCGGCGCGGTCCCGGCGGATGTTGGCCCGCCGACCCTTCAGCGTGGTGACGCCCCGCATGGAGCGGAGGACGTCGTCCGCCGCGTGCTCGGGGATCTCCACCAGGGAGTGCCGCTCGTGGATCTGGATGGCGCCGATGTCCCGGCCGGAGAGCCGCGACTCGTTCGCCAGCGCTCCCACGATGTCCTGCGGGCGGACACCCGCGGCGCGACCGGCGGAGACGAACAGCCGGGTCGCCCCCTCGCGCGGCGGGCGCGAGCCCTGGCCGCGGCTGCCACCGAACCGGCCGCCCTCGCGGTCGTTCCGGTCGCGGGGACCGCCACGACCCTCACGGGGCGTGTTCATGGTGGGGATGTCGACCTCGTCGTCCGCGGTCGTGGTGCCTGCCCGGGCGAGGCGCACGGCCGCGGCCGCCACGTCCGCCGGGTCGAACTCGCCGACCAGCGACTCGATCATCGCGAGCACGCCGTCCGGGTCCGCGTCCGCGTCCTGGCGCAGGTCCGCGACGATCTGCTCCTGCAGCTGCGCGCGGGTGCGGTCCAGCCGCGCCTGCTTGAGGTCCGCGACCGTGGGCACCGGGGCGACCGGCACGTTCTTGCCGATCAGCCGCTCGATGTTGCGCAGGTGCCGGATCGCGCCGTTCGGGACGAGCGTGATCGCCACGCCCTCGCGGCCCGCGCGACCGACGCGGCCGATGCGGTGCACGTACGCCTCGGGCGACTTCGGCACGTCGTGGTTCACCACGTGCGAGAGCTGCTCGATGTCCAGCCCGCGCGCCGCGACGTCCGTCGCCACGAGCAGGTCGGTGCGGCCGTTGCGCAGCCGCTCGACGACGCGGGTCCGGTGCTCCTGGTCCATGCCGCCGTGCAGCGCCTCGGCGCGCAGTCCACGCGAGGTCAGCGTCTCGGTGACGGCGTCCACGTCCGCGCGGGTGCGGCAGAACACGATGGCCGCGGTGGGCCGCTCGAGCTCCAGGATCCGGCCCAGGGCCGTGGTGGTGTGGGTGCGCGGCACCATGTAGGCGGTCTGCCGCACGCGCGGCGCCTCGCCCTCCGGCACCTCCTCGCGCGCGATCCGGACCATGACCGGCTCGCGCATGTACTGGCGGGCCAGCAGCTCGATCCGGCGCGGCATGGTGGCGGAGAACAGCACCGCCTGGCGCTGGTCCGGCGTCGCCTGCAGGATCGTCTCGATGTCCTCGGCGAAGCCCATGTCGAGCATCTCGTCGGCCTCGTCCAGCACGACGACCTCGAGCGCGTCGAGGCTGAGCGCCCCGCGGTTCATCAGGTCGATCGCGCGGCCGGGGGTGGCGACGACCACGTCGACCCCCCGCTTGAGGGAGCCGAGCTGCGGGCCGATCGGGGCGCCGCCGTAGACGGCCAGCACCTTCGCGCCGATCCGGGAGCCGTACTTGGTGACGGCCTCGCTCACCTGCATGGCGAGCTCACGGGTGGGCGCCAGCACCAGGCCGAACGGACGGCGCTCGCCGTTCCGGTCGCCCTCGGCGCGCGCCACGGACAGGCGCTGCAGCATCGGCAGCCCGAACGCGGCGGTCTTGCCGGTGCCGGTGGCCGCCTGGCCCAGCAGGTCGTGTCCCTCGATCAGGGACGGGATCGCCTCGGCCTGGATCGGGCTGGGGCTCTCGTAGCCGAGCTCGTCCAGCACCTCGACCAGAGCGGGGTCGAGACCCAGCTCCAGGAAGGCACCGTCGTGCTCGGTGATCTCGGTGGTATCGACGTCGTCGTTCACGTTCTCGGGCAGGTCCAGCAGAGTGCTCACTCATGTCCTCATCGAAACCGGGTGGGCCGTATGCCTCACCCGCGGGGAAGCCCGCGGGCCCGGAACGGCAGTCGGAGAACGGTGCCGGAGAAGGACCATGGGGCTACTCGGCTGACGTCATCGCTGACAGCCGACGGTCCCCAGTGTCGCACGACGGGTCGCGGGAGATCGCAGCGGGCGGGGGTGCCGCCCGTCACGGGTGGTCCAACGGCGGCGGGCCTGATGATGTTCCCGGGGTGGTCCCGGTCACGAATCCACCCGGCGTTCACCGGCCCCGCGCACCATCGGGCGGGTGACCTCGGTGCTGCGGACCTTCGCCAACTTCCGGGACGTCGGCGGGCTGACCACGGCCG
This sequence comes from Pseudonocardia xishanensis, assembly GCF_039541715.1. Taxonomy (NCBI): domain Bacteria; kingdom Bacillati; phylum Actinomycetota; class Actinomycetes; order Pseudonocardiales; family Pseudonocardiaceae; genus Pseudonocardia; species Pseudonocardia xishanensis. The sequence goes on along the minus strand of NZ_BAABGT010000075.1, from coordinate 330,903 downwards.
ACGGCCGCGTGGTCCGCAGCGGGGTGCTGCTCCGCAGCGAGGCCCCGCAGCCCGGCGACGAGCTGCCCACCGTCCCCGCCTCCGTGATCGACCTGCGGTCGGTGAAGGAGCTGCAGCGGGTCGGCCCGCACCCGCTGGCCGACCGCGCGGAGGTGCACCACGTGCCGCTGAGCGTGCAGCTGGCGCCGGAGCGGCTGGCCGGGCTGCCCACCGAGCGGGAGCTCGCGGCCGGGTACGAGAAGATCGTCCGGGAGTCGGTGGACTCGCTCGTGCGCATCGTCGGGATCCTGGCGCACGCCCCGGGGCCGATCCTCGTGCACTGCGCGGCGGGCAAGGACCGGACCGGGATCGTGATCGGGATGGCGCTCCGCCTGGCCGGAGTCCCCCGCGACCAGGTGCTGGCGGACTACCGCCGCACCGACGACAACATCGAGTTCCTGCTCGCGAGGCTGGACGCCGCGGGCTCGAGGCTCCCCCCGGGCTCCCAGCACCTGCTCGCCGTCGACCCGGACGCCCTGACCGCGGGCCTGGACGCCCTCGAGAGCGGGGCCGGCCTGCGCCCCCACCTCGTGGCCCACGGCGCCCCCGAGGCGGACCTCGACGCGGTGGCCACCCGCCTCACCCGCCCGTCGAGTTGAACCCCAGTGCTGTTCGGTCAGGTGTCGACAGCACTGAGGTTCATCTCGGCGGTCACTTGCCGAAGCCGGCGCGCTTGAGGGCGTCCGCCATGGCGTTGTTCAGCGGGGCGGGCTTGTCCTGACGACGGGGGGCGCCTGCCTTGCCGCCGTCCTGACCGCCCTTGCCGCGGCCGCCCTGTCCGCCCTTGCCGCCCTGTCCGCCCTGTCCGCCGGGGCCACCCTTGCCGCCCTGCCCCCGCTGACCGCCGGGGCCGCCGGGACCGCGCCTGCCGCCCTGGCCCTCGCGCCCCGGGCCGCGCCTGCCGCCGCCCTGACCGCCGTCTCCCCGGCTCGCCTTGCCCGGCTCGTCGTCCAGGCGCAGGGTCAGCGAGATCCGCTTGCGAGCCTCGTCGACGTCCAGCACCTTGACCTTCACCACGTCGCCGGACTTCACGACCTCGCGCGGGTCCGACACGAACTGGGTGGACATCGCCGAGACGTGCACCAACCCGTCCTGGTGGACGCCCACGTCCACGAACGCGCCGAAGGCCGCGACGTTCGTCACCACGCCCTCCAGCACCATGCCCTGCCGCAGGTCCGCGATCTTGTGGACGCCCTCGGCGAAGGTCGCCGTGCGGAAGGCCGGGCGCGGGTCCCGGCCGGGCTTCTCCAGCTCGGCGAGGATGTCGCTGACCGTGGGCAGCCCGAACTGCGTGTCGACGAACCGCTGCGGCTGCAACGTCTTGATCTTCGTGGAGTTGCCGAGCAGCTCGTCGATCGAGACCTTCGACGCCTCGACGATCCGCCGGACCACGGGGTAGGCCTCGGGGTGGACGCCGGAGACGTCCAGCGGCTCGTCCCCACCCCGGATCCGGAGGAAGCCGGCGCACTGCTCGAAGGCCTTGGGGCCCAGGCGCGGCACGTCCGCCAGCGCGGTACGGGTGCGGAACGGCCCGTGCGCGTCCCGGTGGGACACGATCGCCGCGGCCAGCGACTCGCTGATCCCCGAGACCCGGCGCAGCAGCGGCGCCGAGGCCGAGTTGACGTCCACGCCGACGGCGTTCACACAGTCCTCGACGACGGCGTCCAGGGAGCGGGACAGCGAGGACTCCGGCAGGTCGTGCTGGTACTGCCCGACGCCGATGGACTTCGGGTCGATCTTCACCAGCTCGGCCAGCGGGTCCTGCAGCCTGCGCGCGATCGACACCGCGCCGCGGATCGAGACGTCCAGGTCCGGCAGCTCGGCCGACGCGTACGCCGACGCCGAGTACACCGACGCCCCGGCCTCGCTGACCATGACCTTGGTCATCTTCAGTCCGGGGTTCATCGCGACGAGCTCACCGGCCAGGGCGTCCGTCTCGCGGGAGGCGGTGCCGTTGCCGATCGCGATCAGTTCGACGGAGTGCTCGGTGGCCAGCTTCGTGAGCGAGGCCAGCGCGCCGTTCCAGTCCTTGCGCGGCTCGTGCGGGTAGATCGTGTCCTTGGCGACGACCTTGCCTGTCGCGTCCACCACGGCGACCTTGACGCCGGTGCGCAGGCCCGGGTCGAGGCCCATGGTCGCGCGGGTTCCCGCGGGCGCGGCCAGCAGCAGGTCCCGCAGGTTGGAGGCGAAGACGGCGATCGCCCCCTCCTCCGCGGCCGTGCGCAGCCGCACCCGGATGTCGATGCCCAGGTGCAGCAGGATCCGAGTGCGCCAGGTCCAGCGCACGACGCCTGCCAGCCACTCGTCCGCCGCCCGGCCCTGGTTCGACACACCCACGTGGGCGGCGACCAGGGCCTCCCAGTCGCCGGCGTTCGCCTCGTCCGCGTCCGGCTCGAGGGTGACGTCGAGGATCTCCTCCTTCTCCCCGCGGAAGACCGCGAGGATCCGGTGGCTCGGCAGCTTGGTGAACGGCTCGGAGAAGTCGAAGTAGTCCGAGAACTTGGCGGCCGCGAGATCACCGGCCTCCTTGCCCGCGCGGACCTTCGACACCAGCACGCCGCGCGACCACATGCGCTCGCGGAGCCCGCCGATCAGGTCCGGCTCCTCGGAGAACCGCTCGACCAGGATCGACCGGGCGCCCTCCAGCGCGGCCGCGGCGTCCGCCACCTCGTCGGTGACGTACTTCGTGGCCTCGGCCTGCGGGGTGAGGGTGGGATCGGCCAGCAGCGCGTCGGCGAGGGGCTCCAGGCCCTGCTCGCGGGCGATCATCGCCTTGGTGCGGCGCTTGGGCTTGTAGGGCAGGTAGATGTCCTCGAGCCGGGCCTTGGACTCGGCCGCGAGGATCCGCGCCTCCAGCTCCGGGGTGAGCTTCTCCTGCTTGCGGATCTCGTCGAGCACCGCCGTGCGCCGCTCCTCCAGCTCGCGGAGGTAGCGCAGGCGCTCCTCCAGCGTGCGGAGCTGGGCGTCGTCGAGACCGCCGGTCGCCTCCTTGCGGTACCGGGCGACGAACGGGACCGTCGACCCCTCGTCGAGGAGGCCGACGGCGGCGACGACCTGGTGCTGCCGGACGCCGAGCTCGTCGGCGATCCGGGTCTCGACCGAGGGCTGCGGGGCGGGCTGAGCGAGAACCGAACCTGTCACCCGACCATCCTCCCCGGAACACTCCGCGACGGACCAGGAGGGGGCGGGAACTCGCGGATTCGCCCGCTTCGTACCGCTGTGAGAAGAGGGTGCAACACGATCGGGCGACGGGTGTCACACCGGACACACACGCTGGCGGGGTCAGGTCCCCGACGCCGGTGGAGCCCCCGATGACCGACACGTCCCCGCCCACATCCCTCGCCGCGCCCGCGGCCGCCCGTCACGGCCGCCTGGCCGACGGCGCCCTCGGACTGCCCTCCGTGTTCTTCTGCATCGTGACCGGGGCCGCCCCACTCACCGCGATGCTGTTCAACGTCCCCGTCGCGGTGAACGGCGGCGGGTACGCCGCGCCCGCCGCCTTCCTGGTCGCGACCCTCGCGCTGACGATCTTCTCGGTCGGCTACATCGCCATGAGCAGGCGGGTGACGAGCGCGGGCGGCTTCTACACCTTCGTCAGCCGGGGCCTGGGTCGGATCGTCGGTACCGGGTCCGGGCTGCTCATCGCCCTCTGCTACATGATCTTCACGGCCGCCGTGATCGGCGTGCTCGGCTACTTCGCCGCGACCACCGTCGCGACCTGGACGGGGGTGGCGCTGCCCGCCTGGCTGTACATGGTCGTCGCGCTGGCGGTGATGGCGACGTCGGCCTGGTTCCACATCGAGCTCACCGCGAAGGTCCTCGGGGTGATGTTGGTCGCCGAGGTGCTCGCGCTCGTCGTGCTCGGCGTCGCGGTGATCGGACAGGGCGGGGCCGAGGGACTGTCGGCCGAGCCGTTCAACCCCGCCGCGATCTTCGACAACCCCGGCGCGATCCAGGTCTTCGGCGGCGCGGCCGCGGGCGTGGCGCTGTTCGCCGCGTTCTGGTCCTGGGTGGGCTTCGAGATGGCGCCCAACTACGCCGAGGAGAGCCGCGACCCGAAGCGGATCGCGACGATCGCCACCTACGGGTCGGTGATCGGGCTCGGCGTGTTCTACATGGTGGTGTCCTACGCCTACGTGAGCGGTTGGGGGCTGACCGGCTCGGTCCAGGCCGTCGCCGACCAGTTCTCGGGGGTCTACGCGTCGGCGTTCTACCCGCTGTCGGACCGGTTCGTCGGCGGCTGGCTGACCGCGGTCCTCCAGCTGCTGGCCGTGACCAGCTCGTTCGCCTGCGCGATGGCGTTCTTCAACACCGGCGCGCGGTACCTGTTCGCGCTGGGCCGCGAGGGCGTGCTGCCGCGGCGGCTGGCGAGCACGTCGAAGCACCACGCCCCCGGGGTCGCCGCCATGACGGTCACGGCGGTGGTCCTGGTCTACGGCCTGGCCTTCGTGATCGCCGACCCCAGCACCGAGGGCGCGCTGCTGAAGCTGGGCACCTGGTCACCGCTGTTGGGCGTGCTCGGCATCCTGGCCCTCCAGGGCGTGGTCTGCGTGTCGATCATCCGCTTCTTCCTGACCAGGGCACGCGACGGCTTCGGCTGGTTCTCCACCCTCGTCGCGCCGGTGATCGGCGGGCTGGCCATGTTCGGGGCCTGCTACCTGCTGATCGCCAACCGGGCCACGCTCGCCGCGGCGGACGACTCGCCGTTCGTCACGGCCATCCCGTGGGTCGTGTGCGCGATCTTCGTGGTGGGCATGGGCATCGCCTGGTACCTGCGCGCGAACCGGCCCGCGGTGTACGAGGGACTCGGACACTTCACCCTGGAGATCACCGACGCGCCGTCGAACGGGGGGGCCGCCGCATGACCGCCCTGTCCGAGAACAGCACCCGGACCGACCATCCCCTCGACCCGCTCACCGCGGACGAGGTGACAGCCGCCGCGGCGCTGCTGACCTCGCTCCGGAGGCTCACCGGCGCGGCCCGGTTCGTGTTCGTGAGCCTGCACGAGCCCGCGAAGGCCGACCTGCTCGCCTGGTCGCCGGGCGATCCGGTCGACCGGCGAGCCGAGATCGTGCTCTACGACCGCTCCACCCGCACGACCTCGGAGGCCGTGGTCTCGCTGACCACCGGAGAGCTCGTCTCCTGGCGGGACCGACCGGGCGTGCAGCCGCCGATCACGGCCGAGGAGTTCGTCTCGACCGAGGACATCGTGCGGGCGGACCCGCGCTGGCAGGAGGCCATGCGCAGGCGGGGCGTGACGGACCTCACCCTCGCCATGATCGACCCGTGGGCATCGAGCTGGACGGGCCCCGAGGACGACCCCGCGCGGCGGCGGATCTGCCGCCCGCTGACCTGGATGCGGTCGGCGCCGGGCGAGCACGGGTACGCGCGACCCGTCGAAGGCCTGGTCGTGACCGTGGACCTGGACGCGGGCGAGGTCGTCGACGTGGCCGACCACGGCGTCGTGCCGTTCCCGCCGAAGCCGGGGAACTACGAGGCCGAGTGGATCCACGACCCGGACAACGTGCCCGTCGTGCCGTGGCTGCGGCCGGACGTGCGGGCCTGGGACGTGCACCAGCCGGACGGGCCGTCGTTCACGGTCGACGGCACCGCGGTGAGCTGGCAGAAGTGGGGGCTGCGGATCGGGTTCACCCCGCGCGAGGGCCTGGTGCTGCACCAGATCGCCTACGCCGGGCGCCCGATCGTGCACCGCGCGGGGCTGGCCGAGATGTACGTGCCCTACGGCGACCCGGCGCCCACGCACCGGATCAAGAACGTGTTCGACCAGGGCGAGTACGGCGTCGGGTGGCTGGCGAACCCGCTGCGGCTGGGTTGCGACTGCGTCGGGCACATCCACTACTTCGACGGCGTGGTCAACGACCAGGACGGGCAGGCCGTCGTCATCCCGAACGCCGTCTGCATGCACGAGGAGGACGTCGGGATCGGCTGGAAGCACACCGACTTCCGGACCGGCCGCGTCGAGGTCCGGCGACGGCGACGGCTCGTCCTGTCCACGATCGTCACCGTGGGGAACTACGAGTACGGGTACTTCTGGTACCTCTACACGGACGGGCTGATCGAGTACGAGGTCAAGATGACCGGCGTGATCTCGACGGGCGCCGTCGCCCCCGGGGTCGACCCGGCGCACGGCACGCTGGTCGCGCCCGGCCTGTACGGGCCCCACCACCAGCACTTCTTCTGCGTGCGGATGGAGATGTCGGTCGACGGGCCCGCCAACACCGTCTACGAGCTGGACTCCGTCCCCTCCCCCGCGGGCCCGGAGAACCCGCACGGGAACGCATGGGAGGTGCGGCGGACCCCCGTCCGCTCGGAGGCCGAGGGCGCCCGCGACGCCGATGCCTCGGTGGCCCGCCACTGGCGGATCGAGAACCCGTCCGCGCTGTCCGCGCTGGGCAAGCCGACCGGGTACCTGCTGATGCCCGGTGTCTCGGCGCCGCCGATCTACCCCACCACGGCCCTGTTCGCGCCGCGCGCGGGCTTCACCCGCCACCAGGTCTGGGTCACCGCGCAGGACCGGTCACAGCGGTTCGCGGCGGGCGACTACCCGCTGCAGCACCCCGGCGGCGACGGGCTGCCCGCCTACCTCGAGGCGGACCGGCCGCTGACCGACACCGACGTGGTGGTCTGGTACTCGATGGGCGCCCACCACATCGTCCGGCCGGAGGACTGGCCGGTCATGCCGGTGAGCACTGTGGGCTTCATGCTCAAGCCCAGCGGCTTCTTCGACGGCAACCCCGCCCTGGACTACCCGCCCTCCGAGCCGTCGACCGGGGTCTGCCACTGAGCCCCGGCACCGGACGCTCGGGTGGCACGGGCGTCGCCGAGTGGCGCTCGTGTCACCCGAGCGTCACTCAGGCGTAGGTGAGCGTCCCGGTGATGCTCGGGTCTGCGCCGGGGACGCCGCAGGCCACGTCGTCCCCCTCTGCCGTCGGGGAGGCGGTGGCGACCAGCGGGGAGCCGCAGAAGGCGGGGCGGCGCAGGCGGTACTCGAAGGACGCCACCCGCTCGTCCGGGCTGAACCGGCGGGGCAGCTCCAGGAGCAGCAGGGCCAGCAGCGGGCCGTGCACCACCAGACCGGGGAAGCCCTCGACCTGCGTGGTGTACGGCAGGTCGTGGTGGATGCGGTGGGCGTTGTAGGTCAGCGCGCTCATCCGGAACAGCAGGACCTCGTCCGGGGTCAGCGCGACGTGCGGGCCCACGGGCAGCGGGCCGGGCTCCGGGATCTCCGGCGTGGCGGCTCGCGGGGCGCCCGGCTCCTGCTGCCGGTAGACGACGTCCTGCTCCTCGGTCTGCACCACCTCGCCGTGTCCCCGGTCGACTCCGCACGCTCCGTCTCCGGCGCGGACGTACTCGTGCCGCAGCGTCACGAAGAGCATGTCCCCGGAGCGCCCGGACTTGGGGACGATCGAGGTCAGCGCGCTGCGCCGGGTCACGGTGTCGCCGATCCGCAACGGCTCGCGCACGGTCAGTCGCCCGCCCGCGAACATCCGGCGGCGGTGCGGGATCGGGGGCAGGAAGTGGCCTTCGCGGGGGTGCCCGTCCTCCCCCAGCTCGGCGGTGGCGGGCAGCTCCAGGAAGTGGAACCCCGTCCACAGCGGGGGCAGCTCGGGGCCGGGTGGCGGCTGGTCCAGCACCCCCGCGAACGCCGTGGACGGCGCCGCGGCGAGTGTCTCCGTCAGCTCGACGGGGGTGGGCTCCCAGCCCTGGACATGATCGGCGATGGCCACCCGCCCACCCTACGACCGGGTGAAGAGCGCCACCGACTCCATGTGGTGCGTCATCGGGAAGGCGTCGAAGCTGCGGACCTCCGCGAGCCCGTACCCCCGCGCCGCGAACAGCGTCACGTCCCGCCCCAGCGACGCCGGGTCGCACGCCACGTACACCACGCGCTCGGGCGCGCGGTCGCAGATCGCGGCGACCATCTGCTTCTGCAGGCCCTTGCGGGGCGGGTCCGCCACGACGACCGAGGGATCGGGCAGCCCCTTCACGACCTGCTCCACCCGGCCCTCGCGGAACCAGACCTGCGGCAGGTCCGCCAGGGCCCGCTTCCCGTCCGCGACCGCGGCGGGAGAGGACTCGACGACGGCCACCGAGCCCGTCGGGCCGACCTGCTCGCCCAGCACCGCCGCGAACAGCCCGACGCCGCCGTAGAGGTCCCAGGCCGTGCCGCCGCTCGGCGCCGCGGCCCACTCCCGCACGACGCCCACCAGCGCGTCCGCCAGGTGGGGATGCACCTGCCAGAAGGCCCCCGGGGAGAGGTCCCACTCGCGCCCCGCCGCCCGCTGCCGCGACCGCGTGCCGATCCGCCGCTCCCCCGTCGCGTCCACCGCGACCTCGACGTGCGAGCCCGCGGGCCACGACCGCTCCAGCAGGTCCGGCAGCATCCCCGACGGCGCCAGCAGGCAGTCCGCGATCGGGACCACCTCGTGGCTGTGGTGGGCGCGCAGACCCGCGCGCCCCTCGTCGTCCACCGCGAGCCGGATCCGCTGCCGCCAGCCCAGCGCTCCGCCCGGGAGCTCCTCGACGGAGACCTCCGACTCGACGCCGCCGAGCCGGGAGAGCTGCTCGCGCAGCACCGTCGTCTTCAGCGCCCGCTGGGCCTCGGGCGAGACGTGTTGGAAGTCGCAGCCCCCGCACCCGCCCGCGCGGGCCCAGGGGCACGGTGCCTCCACCCGGTCCGGGGAGGCCACGAGCACCGAGATCGCGTCCGCCAGGCAGAACGAGCCGCCCTGGTCGTCCGTGACCACCGCGCGCACGGTCTCGCCGGGCAGCGCGTGCCGCACGAACAGCACCCGCCCCTCGTGCCGGGCCACGCAGTGTCCGCCGTGCGCGACGGCCCCGGCCTCCACCTCCAGCACGCGGTCGGTCCAGTCGAGCGTCCTGTCAGCGGACCGGGTCACCGGTGTCCTTCCGTGGGCCGTCGCGAGTGCTGTCCCGGCGGGGTGCCTCACCGGGCAGCTGCTCCATCGACGGGTACCCGCGGCGCGACGCCCCGGGCGCGTAGTGCGGCGACAGCGGCCGGGCGGCCGCCGACGAGTCGAGCTGCCACGGCACGCTCGTGACCATCACGCCGGGCTGGAACAGCAGCCGCGACTTGAGCCGCAGCGCGGACTGGTTGTGCAGGATCTGCTCCCACCAGTGCCCCACCACGTACTCCGGGATGTAGACGGTCACCACGTCCCGCGGGTTGTCCGACCGGATCCGCTTGACGTAGTCCAGCACGGGCCGGGTGATCTCGCGGTACGGGGACTCGACGACCTTGAGCTTCACCGGGATCTTCCGCTTGCCCCAGTCGGTCATCAGCCGCTTGGTGTCCGCCTCGTCCACGTTCACGGTCAGCGCCTCGAGCACGTCCGGCCGGGTGGCGCGGGCGTAGGACAGGGCCCGCAGGGTGGGCTTGTGCAGCGTCGACACCAGCACGACGGCGTGGTTGCGGCTGGGCAGCACGGTGTCCGTCTCGTCCGCGACGAGCTCGGCGGACACCCGGTCGTAGTGCTTCTGGATGGTCACCATGAGCGCGAAGAACGCGGCCATCGCGACGATCGTGATCCACGCGCCGAGGGTGAACTTGGTGATCAGCACCGTGATCAGCACGAGCCCGGTCATGATCGCGCCGAACCCGTTGATCGTCTGCGAGCGGCGCATCCGGCGGCGGTCGCGCTGGTCGGTGGTCCCCGCCAGCTCGCGGTTCCAGTGCTTGACCATGCCCGCCTGGCTCAGCGTGAACGACACGAACACCCCGACCGTGTACAGCGGGATCAGCCGGGTGACCTCCGCCTGGAACCCGATCACCAGCACCACGGCGAACGCGGACAGGACCAGGATGCCGTTGGAGAAGGCCAGCCGGTCGCCGCGGGTGTGCAGCTGCCGGGGCAGGTAGCGGTCCTGGGACAGGATCGAGCCCAGCACCGGGAAGCCGTTGAACGCGGTGTTGGCGGCCAGCACCAGGATCAGGGCCGTGGTGATCACGACGAAGAAGAAGCCGGGCCGGAAGCCGGAGAAGACCGCGTCCGCCAGCTGGGCGATCATCGTCTGCTGCTCGTAGCCCGCGGGCGCGTCCGGGAACTGCCGGCCCGGGTCCTCCGCGATCTGGACGCCGCTGAGCCGCCCCAGCGCGATCAGCCCCATGATCATCGACACCGAGATCATGCCCATGATCAGCAGCGTGGTGGCGGCGTTGCGGGACTTCGGCTTGCGGAACGCCGGGACGCCGTTCGAGATCGCCTCGACACCGGTCAGCGCCGCGGCCCCCTGGGTGAACGAGCGCAGCACCAGCAACACCAGCGCCAGCCCGGTGAAGGTGTCCCCCTCCGCGACCAGGTGCAGGTTCGAGCTCGCCGTGACGACGTCCTGGCCCAGGATCAGGATCCGGGTCAGCCCCCAGAGGATCATCGTGCCGACGCCGAACATGAACAGGTAGACCGGCACCGCGAACGCCGCGCCCGCCTCCCGGATCCCGCGCAGGTTCACCGCGGTCAGCGCGGCGATCGCCACCACGGCGAACCACACCTTGTGCTCCCCGACGAACGGGATGAGCGCCCCGATGTTGGCCGCGGCGGCGCTCACCGACACGGCGACGGTGAGCGTGTAGTCGACGAGCAGGGCGCTGGCGACCGTGAGCCCGGCCTTGCGCCCCAGGTTGACCGTGGCGACCTCGTAGTCGCCGCCGCCGGACGGGTAGGCGTGCACGTTCTGCCGGTAGCTGGTGACCACCGTGAGCAGCACGACGATGACCGCGAGCCCGATCCACGGCGACAGCGCGTAGGACGCCAGCCCGGCGACCGACAGGGTCAGGAAGATCTCCTCGGGCGCGTAGGCGACCGAGGACATGGCATCGGAGGCGAACACCGGCAGCGCGATCCGCTTGGGCAGCAGAGTGCTGTGCAGGCGGTCACTCCGCTGGGGACGGCCGACCACGATCCGCTTGAGCGCGGTCCCGAGCTTGGGCACGTCGCGCAGCCTATGCTCCCGGCTGCAACGGTTCGCGACAGCGTTCCCCCGAGACGGACCCCGGAGGGCCCACCCGATGTACGTGGTGATCATGGGATGCGGCCGGGTCGGCGCATCCCTCTCGGCCGGGCTGGAACGCCTCGGGCACGAGGTGGCCGTGATCGACCAGGACGTCCAGGCCTTCCGCAGGCTGGGCACGGACTTCCGCGGCAGGCAGGTCGTCGGCTTCGGCTTCCACCGCGAGGTGCTGATCGAGGCGGGCATCGAGAAGGCGGACGCGTTCGCCGCCGTCTCCTCCGGCGACAACTCCAACATCCTCTCCGCCCGGGTGGCCCGCGAGACCTTCGGCGTGGAGCGGGTGGTCGCACGGATCTACGACGCCAAGCGCGCCGCCGTCTACGAGCGGCTGGGCATCCCGACCGTCGCCACGGTGCCCTGGACCACGGACCGGTTCATGCGGATGGTCCTGCCGGACGGCGTCGCCACGGCCTGGCGCGAGCCGGCGGGCACCGTCGCGATCCTCCCCCTGCCGCTGCACGAGGACTGGGTCGGACACCCGATCAAGGAGCTCGAGGAGGCGGCGTCGTGCCGCGTCGCGTTCATCGTGCGGTTCGGCACCGGGGTGCTCCCCACCCGCGACACGGCCGTGCAGGCCGAGGACACCGTCTACGTCGCGGCGGTCTCCGGGACCGTCTCCGACGTCACCGCCGCGGCGGCCGCTCCCCCTTCGGAGGCATGAGATGAGAGTCGCGATCGCCGGGGCCGGGGCCGTCGGCCGGTCCATCGCCCGCGAGCTGGTGGAGAACCGGCACCAGGTCATGCTGATCGAGCGGGACCTCTCCCACATCGACCCCACCTCGGTGGAGGAGGCGGAGTGGGTGCACGCGGACGCCTGCGAGCTCCAGTCGCTGGAGGACGCAGGCGTCGAGAGCTGCGACGTCGTCATCGCCGCCACCGGGGACGACAAGGTCAACCTGGTGGTCTCACTGCTGGCCAAGACCGAGTTCGGGGTGCGCCGGGTCGTCGCCCGGGTGAACGACCCGCGCAACGAGTGGCTCTTCGGCGAGAACTGGGGCGTGGACGTCTCGGTGTCCACCCCGCGGCTGCTCGCGGCGCTCGTCGAGGAGGCGGTGGCCGTCGGCGACCTGGTCCGGCTGATGACGCTGCGCCAGGGTCAGGCCAACCTGGTCGAGGTCACGCTGCCCGCGGACACTCCCCTGGCCGGGCGCCCGGTGCGGGACCTGAAGCTGCCCGCGGACTCCGCGCTGGTCACGATCCTGCGCGGCGGGCGGGTGATCGTCCCGCAGCCGGACGACTCGCTGGAGCCCGGGGACGAGCTGCTCTTCGTGGCCACCGTGGCCGTGGAGGAGGACATCCGCTCGGCGGTGGTGGGCGGCTGAGCGGCCCGTACTGCTTCCTGCGCCTGCACGAACGGCACTCTTGTGCGGTAGGTCCGCACAAGAGTGCCGTTCGTGCAGGCGAGGGAGCAGGTCAGGACGCGGTCTGCGCGGGTCGCTCGGCGCGGCGGACGGCGAGGACCGTGCCCAGGATCGCGACGCCGATCAGCGGGTAGCCCATCGCCAGCCGGGCGATGCCCAGCCAGGTCTCCTCGTCCGCGTTGTACAACCAACCCTGGACGACGAGCCGCGCGGCGAACACGAGGGCCCACAGCGCGCTGGCCCACGAGTACGCCCTCAGCATGCGGGGATTCCGGCGCCAGCCCTGGCCGTGGCCGTTGATGCCGTGCCAGATCACGCCGGCGAGCGGCCACCGCACCGCGATCGACACCAGGAACGCGAGCCCGAGTGCGGCGCTGTAGAGCAGGCCGGGCAGGTAGAACCCGCGAGCCTGGCCGGTGCGGTAGGCGATGAACGCGCACACGCCGACGCCGACGAGCCCCGAGATCGCCGGCTGCAGCGGCTGCTTCCGGACGACCCGGAAGATCGCCACGCCGACGCCAGCCACCAGGGCGGCGATCAGCGCGGGCTGCAGGTCGAACAGGACGTTGGCGACGATGAACACCGCGATCGGCACCGTGGACGCCACGATGCCGGAGACGCCGCCCATCTGCTCCATGAGCGTGGGCATCGACCGCTCCGTGCCCTCGGCGGGCTCGTCCGGCTCGTCCGTGGCGGGCTCGATCCGCTGGGTCGGCCCGGTCGGCACGGGGCCTGCGGCGGGCACGACGGGGATCGGTCCGGTCGGCGAGTCGTGGTCCGCCGGCGCGCCGGCCACCCGCGGGATGTGGGTGGTCGGCGTCGACTCCGGGTCCGCGCCGGGGCCTGAGGTCACTGGGCCTGACAGATCTCGTAGTACGGGTTGTACAGCACCTTCTGCCCGTCCTTGACCGAGATCCGGCCGCGGACCCGCATCGTCCGACCCGGCTCGATACCCGGGATCCGGCGTCGACCCATCCAGACCAGCGTCACTCCCTCGGTGCCGTCGTACAGCTCCGCCTGGAGCTGCGCGGCGCTGTCGTCCTCGGGGCAGAACTCCACGCTCCGGAGGCGACCCTGCATGGTCACCTCCTGCCCGCACGCGCAGTCGCTCGCGCGCTGCGCCCCGGACTTCTCGGAGGTCTCCGAGAGGTCGTCCGCGTCCAACACGTCCACGTCGCTGGTGAGCTTGCGAAGCATGCGGCGGAACGCCCCACTGTCCGTGCTGCCCATCTCTCTCCTCGGCTGCTCGGGCGCGGGCCGTCTCCGTTGATCCGGCCGCCGCCCGTACAAGGGTAACGCTCGGGAAACCGGATGTGTGCCCCTCACCGAGTGCCGTGACCTCGAACGAGTGACGTCCGTCGCTCCCTTCGGTGAGCGGCCCCCCGGCAGCGGTGACGGACACTGGGCCGAAGGGCTGACGAGCCGGTCGCGGCCCGGATCCGCCCTGTTCACACGGTGGTACCGCTCGGCGACGCGCCGAGTGGCGGCGTGACGCTGCTCGCACCTGCGCGGCTACTCGCCGGGCCTGCGGTGCCTGCCCTGGCGGGCCGGGGCGAACAGGGTCATCGGGTCGGCGCCGAGGAACGCGAGCGCGGGCTGGGTGCCCGGGCCGACGGCGTGCCGGGACGAGGGATCGCCCTGCTCGCCCTGCTCGGTGACCGGCTCCACCGCGGCCTGCTCGGCGGTGTCCGCGACAGCGGGGTCGCGGTGCCTGCCGCGGCTCGCGCTCGGCGGCCCGACGGGGTCCGCCCGGCGCTCCCGGCGCGGCCTCGGGTCGCGGTCCACGCCTCCGCCCGGCTCGCCGAACTCGGCGGCCCAGCGCTCCCGGGCCTCGATCTCGGCGAGCTCGGCGGCGCGGCGCACGGCCCACTCCCGTGCCTCCTGCTCGGCCTGTCGACGGGCGCGCTCCTCGCTGGCGGCGAAGAGCTCGTCGAACCGGCTGGGTTGCGCCGGCTGCGGGGCGGGGCTCTCGGCCAGGGCGCCCGGCGCGGGCTGGGCCGCGCCCGCCCACGGCTCGCCGGTGTACGCGGCGTAGGCGGAGTAGCCCTGCTCGGGCCGGGCGGGCGCCTTTCGGTCGACGGCCTCGTACCCGTCCTGCGGCAGCCCGGAGACCCAGGGGTCCGCCCCCGCCCACGGGTCCGCGGGCGCGGGCCCGGCGACGGGCGTCCAGCCGGTCGCGGGGTCGTAGGTCCAGGACCGCCCGTTCGTCGCGGCCTCGGCGGTGCCGGACCAGGAGTCCCCGGTGTCGGCGGGCGCCGGGGCGCCGTTCCGTGCGGCGCCCCCGTCCTGCCCCGCGACCCCGCCCTGTGCTGCCGGGCCGTCCTGAGCGGCATGGCTGTTCTGCTCCGCGAACCCGCTCTGCGCTGCGAACCCGCTCTGCGTAGCGAACCCGTTCTGCGCGGGGCGGTCCGGTGCGACGACACCGTCCTGGGCGGCGTGGCCGTTCTGTGCGGCGTGGCCGTTCTGTGCGGCGAACCCGTTCGGGGCGCCCTGGCCGCTCGGGACGCCCTGGCCGTTCGGGGCGAGCCTGCCGTGCTGGTCGGTGTGGCCATTCCAGCCCGCGAACCCGTTGTGGCCGACGAACCCGTTCCGGGCAGCCGCATGGCTGTCCGACGCGGAGAAGCCGTTCCTGCCGGCGTGACCGTTCGGCGCACCCTCGACGGCGTGACCGTTCGACCCGGCGGAGCCGTTCTGAGCGGAGCCGCTCTCAGCGGACTCGGTCGGCGCGGCGGAGCCGTTCGGCGCGGCGGAACCGTTCGGCGCGGCCAAGCCGTTCGGGGGCGTGGTGTCGTGCGGGCCCGTGGCGTTCGCCGGCACGGGGTGGCCGCCCGAGAGCCCGCTGTTCGGCGCGGGTCGACCCGTGCCGACGCCCGGGCCCGGCCTGCCGGCCGGGAACGGGGGCCGAGGCGCCTCGGGGCCACCCTGCGCGGTCCGACCGGGGACCGGGTACCCACCGGAGACCGCAGCGCCGGGGGCCGGGTGGCCGGCGGAGACTGCCCCACCGGGGACGGGGTGGCCGCCGGAGACGGGGCCGTTGCGGTCACCGGCGGGTGGCTGGGCCCCGGAGCCCGCGGTCGACCATCCCGTGCGCGGGCCGCCGACCTGCGGCATCGCCGTGGTCTCGGCGGGGTCCGGAGCCGGGCGGGGGGCGGGCTGCGCGGCGCGGCCGCGAGCGGCCACGGGCATCGCCCGGGTCTCCCCCGCATCGGCGGCGAGCGGAGCGTGCGTGGCGGGGAGCGCGGGCATGGCCTGCGTCGGCGCCGGATCGGCGGACGGCACCGGGCGCGCGGCGGGACCGCGGGGCGGCACCGCACCCGGTGCGGGGTACGTCGGCGCGCCGCCGGCGGGCGTCCCGGGACCGGCGGAGGGCCTGACCTGGGCCGGGAGGGGCCGCGATCCCGTGGTGGGCCCGACGGGCGCACCGGCGGGACCCGCGGGGACCACGCGGGTCCGGTCGGGGGCCTGCGCCGCGGCCGCAGGCGTCTGCGCGGCGACGGAACGGGTCTCCTCCGCGGCGGGCGCGGCCGGGGCTCCGGCGGCGGTGGTGTCGGCGGTGGTGTCGGCGGAGGTGTCGGCGGGCTCGGCCGCGACCCGCGTGCGCAGGGTCAGCGTGGCCTTCGGCGGCCCGGCCTGCTCGGCCGCCGCGGCGTCCGAGGGATCCACCAGGGCGGAGGGCAGGGTCAGCGGCAACACGGTCCGCGGCGGGTACGGCGACTTCCCGCGCACGACGATCGTGCCGCGCAGCATCCGACGCAGCTCGGCGTCCAGCCGCGGCTGCTCGGCCGACGGCCCGGAGGCGACGCCGTAGACCATCCACCGCTCGCCGTCGATCCCGACGAACACCGAGGTGGCCTTGTCGGTCGTGGCGAACAGCTCGCGCCCCCAGACGCCGGTGAGCGACCTCACCTGGGCCCCGGCGTCCGCCAGCGACTGCTCGATCTCGGCGCAGAGGTCCGCCCAGAGCCCGGTGGTGCGCGGCGCGGCCAGCGCGGACAGCGACAGCCTGCCACCCGGCATGGTGACGTGCACGGCCTGCAGGCGGCCGCCCGACGTCGGCTCCACGGCGACGGTGCCGGTGGGCGGGATCGGTACCTGCACGGCGCCGAAGTCCATCCGGGCCAGCGCGTCGGTCATCTCGGGGTCGAGCATCGCGACGTCGAACGGGCCGTGGTCCGGCCCGTCGTACTCGGCGTCGTACTCCTCGTCGTCGTCGTTCTCGTCGTCGTAGTTCTCGTCGTCGTAGTCCTCGACGTGGTCGCCCTCGTACTCGAGATCCTCGAGTTCCTCGCCGTACCGCACACTCACAGCCCGTCACCTCCCAGCCGGTCGTGCCCGCCCGTCGAGCCGTGCCCCCCACTACCCCGTTCGGACGCAGGGAGCTCGGCCACCTCGACGAATCGAGCCTGCTCCACCTGTTGAACGACCAACTGGGCTATTCGGTCACCCTTACGGAGTATCAGCTGCTCACGCGGGTCATGGTTGATCAAGCTGACCTTGATCTCGCCGCGGTAGCCCGCGTCGACCGTCCCGGGGGCGTTGACGATCGACAGCCCCGCCCGGTGGGCCAGGCCCGACCGTGGGTGGACGAGCCCGACGTAGCCGTACGGCAGCGCGATCGCCACGCCGGTGCCGACGAGCGCGCGCTCACCGGGGGCGAGCGTGACGTCGGTGGACGTGACGAGGTCCGCTCCCGCGTCGCCCGGGTGGGCGTAGCTGGGCAGCGGGACGTCGGGATCGAGACGGGTCAGCTGCACGGTGACGGGCGGCGTGACCATCGGCTCGTGCGGGGGAGCATCGATCGGGCCGGGCACAACGGGCGACGTTACAGTCGGTCCCGTGAGCGAGCATCCGACGACCACCGGTCCTGCGACGTCCGGCCGTCCTGGGTTCGACGAGCGGTTGCGGACGCCCTTCTGGTGGTTCCTCTTCGCCGCGGGCGTCGCGGCCCTCCTCGGCGCGGAGATCCACATGGGATACCCGGGCGTCCGGTCGTGGATCGGCTACGCCGTGCTGATCCCGCTCGCGCTGCTGGCCGTGTGGCGGCTGGGCAGCGTGCGGGTGCGGGTCGCGGACGGCGAGCTGGTGGCCGGGGACGAGCGGATCTCCCTGGAGCACGTCGGGCGCACCCAGATCGTGCCGAAGAAGCGCAAGCAGGACGCGATGGGACCCGAGCTGGACCCGATCGCCTTCGTCCTGCACCGCAGCTGGATCGGGCCGGTGGTGCGCATCGAGACCACCGACCCGGCGAGCCCGGTGCCCTACTGGGTCGTGTCCAGCCGCCGGCCGGAGGAGCTGGTGGCGGCGCTGGGGCGCTAGACCACGCGACGGGCGCCCGTCGCGCTGCGGGCACGACGAAGGGCGCCCCGAAGGGCGCCCTTTCACGTCGTTCGGTGCCGCCGCGTCGGATCAGGCCGCGCAGTCCCGGCAGATGAACAGGTTGCCCTTGGTCTCCGCCAGCCTGCTGCGGTGATGCACCAGGAAGCAGCTGCCACAGGTGAACTCGTCCGCCTGCTTGGGCAGCACCTTGACCGTGAGCTCCTCGCCCGAGAGGTCCGCCCCCGGGAGCTCGAAGCTCTCCGCCGTGTCCGTCTCGTCCACGTCGACCGCGGACGACTGTGCCTCGTTCCGACGGGCCTTGAGCTCGTCGAGCGAGTCCTCGGCCAGGTCGTCGGCCTCGTTGCGCCGCGGAGCGTCGTAGTCCGTCGCCATTGTTCCCACCCTCGTTCACTACATCTCGTCTGAGCGGTCGTGCCGCTGCACAACGTCCAGGCCGCCGGGGATGTGCCCGGTCCCGGAGTGACGCCGGTCTCACCCGGTTCGCGCAGCGTCCGCCCCGCCGTCGCCCCCGTCGGCGCGCAGAGGGTAGCTGAGGCTTCCACGGGCCGCCGCTCGGCCCTCCCCTGTGGTCCGGCGGGCCCGCTCCCGTGTCGTCCGCGTGCCGCGCGCGGCGGGCGGTTAGGGTCGTCCCCGTGTCGGGACAGGGGGCGGTGTGATGGCGGGTCTGCGGCCCTACCGGCGACGGCGGCTGCGGCCGGTGGTGGTCACGGTGTCGGTGCTCGCCGTCATCGCGGCGGCCACGTGGGTCACGGTCTTCGTCCGGTCCGGCGCCGACTCCGGCGTCGCGGCCTGCAACCCGCCCGCGACCGGCTCGGTGGGCACGGTCCTGGAGGCGGGCTCGCTCGACGCCGTCTCCCCGGCCCCACCGGGCGGGGTCCGGACCACCGTGCTCAACGCGGGCGGCCAGCGCGGCCAGGCCAACCTGGTCGCGGCCCAGCTGGGCGACCTCGGGTTCGCCCAGGCGGCGAGCCCGGCCAACGACACCGTCTACCCGAACGGCGACCTCGAGTGCTCCGGCCAGCTGCGGTTCGGCCGGGGCGGCGAGTCCGCGGCGGTGACCCTGCAGCTCGTGCTGCCCTGCATGGAGCTGGTGCGAGACGAGCGCGGGGACGACACCGTGGACGTCGCCGTCGGGACGGCGTTCACCGACGTCAACCCCGGTCGGGACGTCCGAGACGCGCTCGAGCAGCTCGGCGCCCCCGGTTCCGGTGAGGACGGCGAGGGCGCCCGGGTGGCCGCCCCGCAGCTCGACGCGCAGGTCCTCGCGAACGCCCGGGAGACCGCACGCTGCTGAGGACCCCGCTCCTCAGACCTCGGCCGCGCCCGCTTCGCTCAGCGCCTCGACCAGCGCGTCCGCGACACCCGGCGTCGCCACGACGGTGATCTCCCCGCCCAGCTCCCCCGCGTGCTCCCCCGCCCTCCCGGACACCGCGACCACGCGCGCGCCCGCCTCGGCGGCGATCAGGGCGGCCGCGGCCCAGTCCCACCAGCCGAGCCCGTGCTCGACGAAGGCGTCCGCCCGCCCGGCGGCGACGCCGCACAGCTCGAGCGCGGCCGACCCGTTGCGCCGCAGGTCGCGGACCTGCGGCAGGAGCCGCCCGATCATCGCCGCCTGGCGCCCGCGCCGGGTGGCGTCGTAGGCGAACCCGCAGCCGAGGAGGGCCAGCGACAGGTCCGTCTCGTCGGTGACCCGCAGCGGCTCGCCGTCGCAGGTCGCGCCCTGTCCGGCGGCGGCGCTCCAGACGCGCCCCGAGGCGGGCTCCACGACCGCGCCCGCGACGGACACCCCGTCGACGACGGCCGCGACCGACACGGCGAACCACGGCAGCCCGTAGAGGTAGTTGACCGTGCCGTCGATCGGGTCGACGACCCAGCGCGCCGCGGCGGCGTCCCCCGCGGCCTCCTCGCCGAACACCGGCTCCCCCGGGCGGAGCTCGGCGAGCCGCGTCCGGAGGAGGTCCTCGATCTCCCGGTCCGACGCCGTGACGACGTCCGTGGGGGTGCTCTTCGTCGTCACCGCGCCGGACTCGCGCGGAGCCGGCAGAGTACGGAGGTGTGCGGCGGCCTCGTTCGCCACGCGCTCGGCGACACGCCGGAGCTCGGCGATCTCGGCCGCCGTGGGCAGGAGTGTCGGGCTCGTTCCGGGGACGCCGGTCGGGCGGGGGCTCATGTCCCCCATCCGACCACAGTCCCCTGGTCGGATGGGGGTTTCGCCGGTCACCCGACATGCGGTAATGGGCTCCGGGCGGCGGCCAGGGGGCGAACTGAACCGATGCGGCCGGGCAGAAGTGCGATCGGCCGGCGAGCATCGCCCGCGCACGTCGTTACAATGTCCAGGGAACCCCACCCCCGGGACGCGCGCCGACCCCACGAGAAACGACGGCGACCGGCGAGGCGAGGGACCATCTGAAGCCGGCCGGACCGACATCTGCGCATCAGCGCCGCACTCGGGTTCGGCGGACCGCAAGCGCACGCAGCGAGAGGGCCTAGGTGGCAGCCGCAGACTCCGCAACCCGAACCGACTCGACCGTGGACGATCCCGCAGCCGCGAGTGGGCGCGCCGCGGGCATCGCCACGAAGTCGAGGCCTGCCCGTCGCGCGAAGCCCGGGGCAGACAAGCCCGCGGCGAAGACGAAGGCGTCCCCCAAGAAGAAGTCGACCTCCGCCGAGGGCGACGACGAGGCCGTCGACCTCGACGACGGCGAGGTCGAGCTCGAGGAAGTCGAGATCGAGGACATCGAGGAGGACACGGCGGACGACGCCGCGACCGACTCCGACGACTCGGACGACTCCGATGACGACGACGATGAGGACGAGGAGCCCACCAACACCGGTGCCAACCGGCGGGCCCCGACCACGCGCTCGTCGCAGCAGAAGTCGACCGAGTTCGTGTGGGACGAGGAGGAGTCGGAGGCACTGCGCCAGGCGCGCAAGGACGCCGAGCTCACCGCCTCCGCCGACTCGGTCCGCGCGTACCTCAAGCAGATCGGCAAGGTCGCGCTGCTCAACGCGGAGGAGGAGGTCGAGCTCGCCAAGCGCATCGAGGCCGGCCTCTACGCCGCCGAGCGCATCCGCCGCTCCGTCGAGGCGAACGAGAAGCTCTCGCCGCAGCTGCGCCGGGACCTGCGCTGGATCGTCCGGGACGGGGAGCGCGCCAAGAACCACCTGCTCGAGGCGAACCTCCGGCTCGTGGTCTCGCTGGCCAAGCGCTACACCGGCCGCGGCATGGCGTTCCTGGACCTGATCCAGGAGGGCAACCTCGGCCTGATCCGTGCGGTCGAGAAGTTCGACTACACCAAGGGCTACAAGTTCTCGACGTACGCCACATGGTGGATCCGGCAGGCCATCACCCGCGCGATGGCCGACCAGGCCCGCACCATCCGCATCCCGGTGCACATGGTCGAGGTCATCAACAAGCTCGGTCGCATCCAGCGCGAGCTGCTCCAGGACCTGGGCCGCGAGCCCACCCCGGAGGAGCTCGCCAAGGAGATGGACATCACCCCGGAGAAGGTGCTGGAGATCCAGCAGTACGCCCGGGAGCCCATCTCGCTGGACCAGACCATCGGCGACGAGGGCGACAGCCAGCTCGGTGACTTCATCGAGGACTCCGAGGCGGTCGTCGCGGTCGACGCGGTGTCCTTCACGCTGCTGCAGGACCAGCTCCAGTCGGTGCTGGCCACGCTCAGCGAGCGCGAGGCGGGCGTCGTGCGGCTGCGGTTCGGCCTCACGGACGGCCAGCCCCGCACGCTGGACGAGATCGGCCAGGTCTACGGGGTCACCCGGGAGCGGATCCGGCAGATCGAGTCGAAGACGATGTCGAAGCTGCGCCACCCGTCCCGGTCGCAGGTCCTGCGGGACTACCTGGACTAGCGGTTCTCCTCGACGGCGG